>CAZGVG010000021.1:0-33130 GCA_964528975.1 uncultured Hyphomonas sp. | reverse complement strand
GAACCCCCGACCAGACCGTTATGAGCGGTCCGCTCTAACCAACTGAGCTACAGGCCCTTGCTCAAGATGAACGTGAGTATAAAACGTCAACCTTGATCTCGCCGCAATGGCGCAATTGAATAGAAACTGCAAGTTTTTTACCCATGGAGGGATGCATGCGGAATTTTTCCAGAAATAACCTGATGGTTGGTCTATCAGCCATAGCCTTGGTCACCTTGTCTGCCTGTGGAGGCAGTGGGGAGCAAGCTGCAGAACCAACTGAAACGCCGCCTGCCGCAGAAAGACTTGCCCCAATGCCAACGATTACC
Organism: uncultured Hyphomonas sp.; assembly: GCA_964528975.1. Taxonomy (GTDB): domain Bacteria; phylum Pseudomonadota; class Alphaproteobacteria; order Caulobacterales; family Hyphomonadaceae; genus Henriciella. The sequence continues at coordinate 32,822 of CAZGVG010000021.1, read as the reverse complement.
CCAAACGCAGCGCCACTTGATAGCGGTCACCCAAACTCTATTCAACCTGAAACAACGCTGAGTATCTCTGCTGAGGGGACAGTAAACCGCGAGCCTGATATTGCTTTCCTGAATGCAGGTGTACAGAGCCAAGGCAAGACCGCTCAGGACGCTGTAAGCGCAAATGCGGTGGCCATGAATGGCGTGTTCAGCGCGCTTGAAGAGGCGAATATCCCGGCGCGCGATATGCAAACCTCGAACTTCTCGGTTCAACCGCAATATGACTATTCAAACCGTGTAAATGGCGCGCCGCCACGCCTGACCGGGTACACCGCGTCAAACCAGCTGACCGTGAAAGTAACTGATCTGGACAGTCTTGGCGAGACGATGGACGCTATGATCAGCGCCGGCGGCAATACGTTTTCCGGCCTCACCTTTGGGCTTGAGGATGATCGGGCTGCCAGTAATGAAGCCCGCGAGATCGCCATGAAAGAAGCGATTGCCCGCGCTGAACTATATGCGCGCGCATCTGGATATGAGGTCGCTCGCGTTGTCACAATTTCAGAAAGTGGCGGCTATCGCCCGCAACCTATGGCGGTTATGTCACGGTCACGGGATATGGTGGAATCGACGCCGATTGCGAGCGGAGAAGTTGGGTATTCTGTTACCGTGAACGTGGTTTTTGAACTGAGAAAGCCCGCCAACTAGGCGGACTTTCTCAGCTCTAAAAGCTCTACAAATCGAGCCGCATACGCTTAGTAAGCTGAGCTTTGCGGCTTGATTTCATTATGCTCATCCATCAAGGCGACCATTGGCTTATGTTGACGTGCAAGCTCAGCTTCCATTTGCACGAAAGCGGCGATCACGACGCGGTCACCCATGGCAAACTTACGAGCGGCGCCGCCATTCACGCCGATTGTGCGAGAGCCACGTGGGGCTTCAATCGCGTAGGTTGAAATTCGCTCGCCATTGGTGATGTTCCAGATATCCACGCGCTCATGCGGCAGGATACCGGCCGCATCGAGAAGGTCCTGATCAATCGAGACCGACCCTTCATAATAAACGTCGCACTGTGTAACAGTGGCGGCGTGGAGTTTACCCTTCAACATGTTGACCAGCAAAGCTCGCCCTCCTATTCGAAATTACTTAGGCAGACTCTGTCTGCTATGCATATATGGGAACGACCTGCCCCAAGGTAAAGTGTTTTTGTGCAGTGCAAGAAGTGTGCTAAAGCATAAAAGGTGAAGCGCGAAAAGATGTGCGACCGCGCTGTCAGCATATCGCAGCAGTAATTACAGATTGTTACCGCTTCAAGACCTCGTGAGCTGGCCCGTTCTCAAGTCCATTTTTACGATAAAATCATCGGCATCTTCCTGCTCAGACAATCGCTCCAAGGGGGTAATCGCTGCCTTTAGGAGGTCATAGTCGCGGGCATCGCCAATGATAGTGCCGTCAGACTTATATGATTGAAGTCTATAGGCGGTTGTTGCCACACCGTCCTGTCGTTCAAAGCGGCGCTCAAACGAGACTGTTGCAGCATCCGAAAGGGCTGCAAATCGAAGCGCCTTTTCCCATGTCTTATTCATCCAGAGAGCCTTTCTAGAGCTTCAGTCAACAGAGGGCCGATCTCGGTATTCAGGACCAGGTCGGCATAAGGGTCATGCTCGGTGGCATCGCGATTGATAATGATGTATTTCGCGCCGTTTTGCTTTGCGATGATCGGGATATTCGCAGCCGGGTAAACCACAAGAGATGATCCGATTGCGACCATCAGATCGCATGATAGCGCTTCGGCCTCAGCGCGCATCATTTTATCTTCTGGCATGGTTTGCCCAAATGAGATCGTTCCTGATTTCAGCAGCCCACCACAGAAGTCACAAGTCAGGTCTTCATCGACCTCCCAGCGTGGACGTAAATCCTCATAGGCGTGACGCTTTCCACAATTCAGGCATTTTGCGTATGACGCATTACCGTGAATTTCGATCACTTTTTCATCTGGAACGCCGCCATCCTGATGTAGATTGTCGACATTCTGGGTGATAACGCTGGTGGCCTTTCCCATCTCGACCAGCCGCGCGACGGCATGATGGCCCTGATTAGGGGCTGCCCCTGTCCAGCCCGCTGTTCGGTTAAACACACGGTTCCACCCTTCGCGACGCTTTTCGCGGTCTGCGACAAAATCTTGGAAATAGATGGGCTTCATCTTGCTCCACACCCCGCCAGGGCTGCGAAAGTCCGGGATGCCGCTCTCGGTTGAGATGCCGGCGCCCGTAAAGATGACCATGCGGTCTGAAGCGATGAAGTGATCGGCAAGAATTGAGGCGTCTGTCATACGAGTAACGTTAGCCCAGTCAGCTTATCAGACCAAGCCTGCCTTTTAGGCAAAGCCCTTCCTGGTCATCCAGTCGGTACAAACGCCTACAGCCTCAGGGAGCAAGTCGGTGCGCTCGATATAATAATGATCAGCGCCAACAATATCGTGCAGTTCCTTGTCTTCATGTCCGACGGCGTCAAACAGACGCTGCGCATGACTCGGTGTGCAAGCAAGGTCAGCTGTATTGTTAAGCACCAGAACCGGGCACGTAATGCGCGCCGCATTGCCAAGCCCTGTGGCATTGGTCGTGTCATAGCCCCATTGTGAGAGCCAGCTACGCAGGGTTGTGAAACGGGCCAAGCCAACCGGGCCATCATTAGCGATTTTTGGTTCGCCGAGATAACAGGAATAAGGCTTGCGATCAGACGGGTCCTGAGCCGGGTCTGTCCAACGTAAATCAGCCATCGTGCCATGCACAGTGAAGGCGCGCTCAGCATTTGACTCGCCGCTATCGCGCAGCTCTTTTAGCATTGTTCTTGCCCAGTCGGTTATCTGGCGATTGCGCGCGATTTGGGCTGCGCGGTAGGTTTCCACATAAGAAGTAGAGTAGGGCGGCTGATGGGGGTTTGCTGGATTATAGATGTTTAGTGTGGGGTCACGATCAAAAGGGCGCGCCTCATCGGTAATCGAGGGGTCAATCCACTCAGTTAGCGTCATTGCGCGGCTGATATGTGCGGCGAGCAGCATGATGCCCTGAACAGGCGGTAAGTTGAGACTGGTCAAGTCATATGCATCGCCTGCCGGAGTTTGCGTAATCGTCGGGGTCTCAGCTTGATCCTGATAGAAAAGTGAGAGTGATCCACCACCAGACCAGCCACCCAGAATGAGGGTCTCATAGCCGAGCGTCTCGCGGGCATGTTCCAGACAAGCGCCAAGGTCAGCGACGCACTTTTCCATAATCAAGGCTGTGTCATTGCCCCGGTAACGCGGGTTGCAATAAATCACGTGATGCCCGGCATAAGCGAGAGCGCTGACAAGCGGCAGAAACGCGCCGCCGCCGATCGGGTGGCTGAACACAATCGCGGTTTCAGAAGTCGAACCAGCCGGGCGAATATGCATGCACTCTACCACGACTGTATTGCCTGCGCCGCCATAAACATCCTTAAAGCCTGATGTCTCCTGATGCAGGACCAAATAGGGTTCACGAATTAACTGGGTCATTTCACCTCTCCCTTGGTGAAGACTTGGCACATGGGCAAGCCAAGTCCAGTATGACGCAAAGACAAGGGAGAAGAGACAAATGATCAAGGCAACGGGCGTTCATCATCTCGCCGTCATGTCAGCGGACATCAAGAGCCACATTGCGTTTTTCTCGGACGTGCTCGGCTGCAAACTCTCCGCCATATTTGATATGCACGGTGTGCCGGGCGCTCTGCATGCGTTTATGCACCTTGACGATCATTGCTATTTCTCAATCGTTCAGATGCCTCAGGTCGCTGATATTCCAATCGAGCTTGGTGTGACTCACTCTGGAACTGGCGCTGCGCCCTGCGCGGCGGGGGCAATGCAGCATCTGGCCTTCAAGGTGGATACCCCAGACCAGCTTCTTGCTATGCGCGACCGCATTCGTACCAAAGGCGTCAATGTCATCGGTCCAATTGATCATGGTATGTGCCAGTCGATCTACTTTGCGGGGCCGGACCAGATGACGCTGGAAGTTGCAACATCTGAAACAGAGGTCGATCAGGCGCAATGGGTTGATCCTATCGTCCTGGAGCGTCTTGGCATCAGCGCTGAAGAGGCTGAAGCTTACAAAAACCCTGACCCTTATGAAGGCGAAGGTGGCAGCGTAGAACAGCCTCCCTATGACCCTGAAAAGCCGCATCAAGCCTATCCGGAAGAAATGTATAAGATGATGCTGCAAGCGCCAGATGCAGCGATCACAGCGAGTGCGTCTTATGCTGAACCCCCCGTTAAGTCATGATGCGGTTTCTAAAATGGGGCGGCTTGGGACTGCTCGGACTAGTTATTGTCGCTGCTGTGGTTGCGGCGATATACACATGGGACCCACTTCCAAGAAATCCTGATGCGGGAACGCTATCTGCAGCGTCTCAAAATTACGACGTTGAGATCATCAGGGACACTTGGGGCGTGCCCCATATCTATGGCAAAACGGACAATGACGCCGCATTTGGTTTGGCTTACGCGCACGCCGAAGATGATTATGAGACGATACAGGAAACAGTTGCTGCAACGCGCGGTTTGCTGGCGCGTTATAAAGGCGCTGACGCGGCCCGCACCGACTATCTGATTGAGCTTTTGAACGTCTGGGACACGATTGATGAGCTATACGCGCGCGACGTTCCTGCTGATGTCAAAGCCTATGCGCAGGCTTATGCGGATGGCTTGAACCTTTATGCCTCTGAGAACCTGGACATCACATGGGCAGGGCTTGCGCCGTTCAAGCCGGAAGACATCTTCGCAGGCTCGCTGTTCAGGACGCCGTTCTTTTATGGCTTTGATGAGACCTTGTTGGATGTTTATAATGATGAGCGTATTGCCAGCGTTTCGCTTGATCCAGGATCAGGCCGCGAGGCTTGGTTGGTCGGCCCCAAGAATGCGGCCCCGCGCGGGTCTAATGCCTTTGCTGTGACGCCAGCGCGGTCTGGCGATGACACAACGCGCCTGATCATTAACTCGCACCAACCAATGACTGGGCCGGTGGCATGGTGGGAAGCCCATATTGTGTCTGATGAAGGGCTTGATATTCAGGGCGGCGTCTTTCCTGGTTCGCCCACAATTCTGCATGGCTTTAACAAATATCTTGGCTGGGCCAATACAGTCAGCAAGCCAGATCTCGCGGATGTTTACGTCCTCACCGTAAACCCTGACAATAAAAACCAGTACAAGCTGGATGGCGAGTGGGTGGATTTCGAGGTTGAAACCGCCAAGATTGCAGTGAAGCTGTTCGGCCCTTTTGCGTTTCCGGCAAAACGCGAGGTTCTAACGTCTAAACATGGCCCAGCAATTCGCACGAAAACCGGGACTTATGCACTGCGCTATGCCGGTATGGGGGCGATCCGCCAGACCGAGCAGCGCTTGCGCACGGCCAAGGCGCGCAACTGGGATGAGTTTTATGCAGCGATGGCGATCCATGCCGTTCCAGCGCTGAATTATATCTATGCCGATAAGGATGGTACGATTGCCATGATCCACAATGGACAGTTCCCAGACCGCGCCGAGGGCTGGGACTGGTCCGGTGATATGCCGGGCGATCGCTCAGACCTGATCTGGCAAGACTATCTGCCTTACTCGGAGGTTCCGATACTGCGAAACCCTGCATCAGGTTTTGTCTTTGATGCTAACAATCAGCCGTTTAGCGCAACCGACGGTCCCGATAATTTACAGCCCGAACAGTTTCCTGAAACGATGGGTCTACAAACGGATCAGACCAATCGATCTTTGCGGATCATTGAGTTGACAGATGGCGTAGCGCCGATGACGCGTGAGGCCTTGCTGGCGATCAAGTTCGACAATGCCTATGCGGCTGGCTCAGACGCTGATAAAGCTGTACAAGCCGTCCTCGCGGAGGATTGGAGCGGTGACGCTGATCTACAAGTCGCCGCAGAGCATCTGAAGGCCTGGTCTTATGGCACTGATGCCTCTGATCGGCATGCCGCACTTGGTGTTCTAACCACCATTCATGCTGTGACAGAACGATTAACCCGCATTGAGGCGCCAACGCCGCCTGAAGCGTTTCGTCAGGCAGTCGATTATCTGAAAACCCATCATGGCCGGATCGATCCAGAATGGGGGGAGGTCAACCGCCTGATCCGCGGCGATGTCAATCTGCCGATAAGCGGGGCTCCTGATGTCTTGCGCGCGATCTATCCGGCGGAACTTGGTGACGATGGTATCTTGGCAGCGAATGCAGGAGACACCTGGATTGCGATCGTCGAATGGGACGCTGAGGGTAATCAGCGCGCTGAGGTTATTCATCAATATGGCTCTGCGACGCTCGACGACACCTCGCCGCATTATGCTGATCAGGCCCCGCTTTTTGCAGCCGAGAAATGGCGCCCGGCTCTGCTGACACGTCAAGAGGTCGAAGCCAATGCAAGCCGGACCTACAGGCCTGGACGCTAAGGCTCAAACCTAGTCAAAGGCACGCGCCCATTTGCGAACATCTTCAACAAATAGCTCTGGCGCTTCCATCGCAGCGAAGTGCCCTCCATAAGGCATGTCGGACCAATAGGTGAGGTTATAAGCGCGCTTGAACCAGCTTTGCGGCGGCGCGCTAAATACGGTCTCACCTGGAAAATTTGCAAATCCTGTAGGCGTCTCACAGCGTTCACCCTCTTGTAGGCGGCCACCGCCTTCACTGAGGAAAGCAGCATAATACCAAACGGATGTCGCGATGGCATCATTCACTAGATAGATCATCAGGTTGGTGAGCAGCTGATCTTTTGAGTAAATATCGAGCAGATTGCCGCCTTTCAGATCAGACCAGGCCTGAAACTTTTCCAGGACCCAAGCCGCGGTTCCCATTGGGCTGTCCATCAAAGCCATGGCGAGGGTTTGCGGCTTGGTTGATTGTTGCGCGAAATAGCTGCCCTCGGCCTGCATGGCGGCTTGTGTTGCTTGCAGCCACTGTAACTCGTCTTCGCTCTCGGGTGTTGCTACGGCCGGACGAAGCGCCAGCATATTCAAGTGGATCGCGTTGCAGCCGCCTTTGCCATCGTGCGTGCCATGGTCGACCCCAAGCCATGACGTAACAATACTGCCCCAATCACCGCCTTGAGCCAGATAGCGATCATAGCCCAGAATATCTTGCATCAGTGTATTCCAAAGCTTCGCTGTTGCACGCTGACCAAGCAGAGCTTTAGGCTTACCCGAAAAGCCATAACCGGGAAGCGACGGGATGATGAGGTCAAACGCGTCTTCTGCCTTGCCGCCATACTTGCTTGGAAATGCCAGCGGACCAATCGCCGCGTAAAACTCATAGACTGATCCTGGCCAGCCATGCGTCAGAAGCAGAGGTCGCTTGCCGCCTGCTTCACCAACGACGTGCAGGAAGTGGACGTTCAGGCCATCAATCTCAGCGATGAATTGGTCATATTGATTGAGCTTGGTTTCTTCTGCTCGCCAGTCATAACGGTTTAGCCAATAGGCCTGTATGTCTTTGAGGAAAGGCGTCGATATTCCATACTGCCAGTCGTCTGCAGAGTTATCCGGAGCCGCAAACCACTTAAAGGCTTTTACCCGGCTGCGAATACTCTCCAGTTTAGTCTGTGAGATATCAATTTTGAAAGGGTGAACTGTCGCCATGCCTGCCTCCTGATTTCGTCAGGGTGGCAAGCTTCTTGTCTGCGTCAAGCGAGAAGTCCGAAAAAGCGAGACTTAAGGGTTAATTGGTTGCGGTCACTACTTTGTTGGCAACACCGTCCCACTTGTCTTTATTGCTGTTGCCTGTTGAGGCCAGAGCACCGATGATAGCAATCGCCATTAGAGCCATGATAAGCCCGTATTCAATAGCAGTGGCGGCCTGTTGATCAGCGGCAAGCCGTTTCAAACCACTTTGAATTTTGCTCATCTCATCATGCCTTAACTTGCTGAATCAATGCATCAAATAGAGGAATGTCTGCCGCTGGCGCAGGATAGCGATGCAAATTTTGCGGTGCCACCCAATCCAGCGTCTGACCCTCTACAGGATGCAGTGTCCCTGTCCATTTTGTTACCGTATAGAGTGGCATTAAAAGATGAAAATTTTCATAAGTATGACTGGCAAAAGTGAGTGGTTTCAGGTCAGTCTGATTAACCGTAATCTGTAATTCTTCCTGCAGTTCGCGGACCAAAGCCAGCTCTGGCGTTTCACCTGTTTCGATCTTGCCGCCTGGGAACTCCCAAAGACCTGCCATGGACTTCCCGGGCGGGCGTTGGGCAAGCAAGACATCACCATTCGAATTAATCAGAGCGGCGGCGGCGACATAGACCACATTCATGTCCGATAAGCTCCGTTAATGTCGACATAGGCATGCGTTAGATCGCAGGTGTAAATCGTGGCGGACCCTGGGCCATCACCTACACAGATACGAATATCGATTTCTGGCTTCTCACATTCCGCGCTGGCAAGGGCTTCATTATAGTTTTCAGCGCGGCCACCGGCCTCAGCGACCTGCACATTTCCGAACCAAATATTGAGCTGCTGTAGATCAATCGGCTCTCCGGATTTGCCAACAGCCATTACAACTCTGCCCCAGTTTGCATCACTGGCGGCAAGGGCGGTTTTCACAAGTGGGCTATTGGCGGTGTCGGCCGCCATCGTGCGCGCTGAAGTCTCCGATACCGCGCCAGACACGGTGATTGTCACAAACTTGCTGGCGCCTTCGCCATCCTTGACGATCTGGGTCGCGAGGTCGGTGCAGATGCGGTTCAGGGCTTCAGCGAATGCAGCGAGCCTTGCATCGTCTCTTGAGGTGATCATCGGCGCGCCGCTCGCCCCTGTTGCAAACACCATGAGTGTATCCGACGTGGACGTGTCACTATCAACGGAAATTGCATTAAAGCTAAGCGAGCAGGCTTCCTTTAACACCATGTCCAGAACGTCAGGCGCAATCGCCATATCTGTAAAGACATAAGCCAACATGGTCGCCATATTCGGGGCAATCATGCCTGAACCTTTGGCGATCCCGCTTAGGCGAACCTCTACACCGTCAATGTCACAGGTCGTGCTTGCGGCCTTTGCAAATGTGTCTGTTGTCATGAATGCCTTGGCGCAGGCTTCCCAGTTTGGGTTTGTGAGGCTGGCCCCCATATCTGGTACAACACTACCGACATAGTTTGGGTCAGACAGAGGTTCGCCAATCACACCTGTCGCTGCGAGGAAGCATTGTTCTTTGGGCGCGCCAAGCGTCTTAGTCATGGCGCTTAAGGTCGCCTCATTTTTAAGAACGCCTTTGGAGCCGGTGAAAGCGTTCGAGTTGCCTGCATTTGCCACTAGGCCGCGGGCATAACCGCCGCCAGAAGTCAGGGCTTTACGGCACCAGTTTACATCTGCGGAGGCTGTCGACGAGGTTGTAAAAACGCCGGCGCAGGTCGTTCCTTCATCAAAGGCGAACAGAAAGACATCATCGCGTGCCATGCCGCGCGCTGCATAAAACCCGCGTGAGGCTGTCGCCGCGCGTACACCCTTGATGTCTGCTAGATTTGGAAAACGCTCAGGCGCAAAAGGTGAGGTTTTAATCTTCATTCTATTTCGGGCGCTTCATCTGTCTCACCTGAGTTGGCTGCAACTTCTGGAGGTTGCGCGGTCTCTGATGCGGATCCGCCATCGCGTGATTGAACATCAGCAGTCGCGCGCAAGTCTCTCAAGACATCGCTGATCTGGGTAAAGGTCAGGAAAGTAATGATCTCTGGCCGCATCTCGTCCTTGGTTTTTGGCGGGCGGGTGCGTCTTTCATCGACCTTCAGAATATGCCAACCGCGCTCGGTTTGAAAGGGAGCGGAAATCTTGCCGGTTTCCGTATCCCCAATCATTGCCGGGAAAGGCTCTGGCATTTCATTTGGAGCGACCCAACCAAAGTCACCGCCATCGAGCCGGGTACGAATATCATCTGAATATTCAAAAGCTGCTTCAGTGAAGTCCCGGCCGCCTCGAACTTCAGCAAGAATTTCGGTTGCCCGTTCTTCGGTCTCAACCAGAATGTGGCGCACCCGGACTTCGTCATCCAGCTGTTGCAGCTTGACCTGCTCGTCATACATGCGGTCAATCGCAGCTTCTGTAACCTCGCTTGCGACAAGGCTTTCAACCAATATATTCCCCAAAAGACGCTCGCGCCCCGCTTCTAGCCGCCGCCGCGCCGCTGTATCTTCATCAAGACCTCTGCGGACCGCTTCCTGGGCAAGCAGCCGCTGATCAATAAGCTGGTCAAGGACACCCGCATAATCAGGGTGCTCTGTGCCAAAGTCTGAACCGGGTTCGATCAGACCTTGAGCAATCGCTTCCAGTTCGACATCGCTAATATATATCGGATCGCCGTTTACCATCACAGCTGTAGCGCCATCTACAGGTCGAACGCTGGTCAGTGTGCTATTTTGGTCGCTGCAGGCAGCTACCCCCATAAATGTTACACCCAGAGCAAATATAGCCCCGATAGATTGGTGGTTTAGTTGCATCTGGATGGTTCCTTGGCGACACACGACTGATTGACACTGTATAGCGGCGTTCTTAAGTCCGCATATAGGTTCGGTCGAGAGACGAGTTGCTTTTTCCGCATACCTGTCCGGTGTGCACTCCTTAGAAACACTTTCATGGTTCTTGGGGAGCGACGTTGATTAAAGATGTGAGTGGTACCCCTTCTAATGCTGTCCTTTGCTCAGAAGATTTTCGGTTCGGTAAATGATCGCCAGCTCAAGCCTCTTCGGCGGCGGGTTCAAAAGATCAACACGCTAGAGCCGATGATTGAGGCGTTATCCGATCAAGCCCTGCGCGGCAAGACGGCTGAGTTTCGTAAACGCCTTGGTGACGGAGCGTCCCTCGACGATATTCTCGACGAAGCGTTTGCCGTTGTCCGCGAAGGTGCAAAGCGTTCTCTTGGTATGCGCCATTTCGATGTGCAACTGCTGGGCGGCATGGTGCTCCATAACGGCGCGATTGCCGAGATGCGTACGGGTGAAGGCAAAACTCTGGTTGCGACCCTTCCAGTCTATCTGAACGCCCTTGCAGGCAAGGGTGTTCACGTTGTTACAGTGAACGACTATCTCGCCAGCCGAGATGCTGCCTGGATGGGTAAGCTTTATGGCTTCCTGGGCATGACCACAGGCGTTATCAAACAAGGTATTCCGGATGAGGAGCGCCGCGCCGCTTATCAAGCCGACATCACTTACGGCACAAATAACGAATATGGCTTCGATTATCTGCGTGATAATATGAAATACTCATTGGATCAGATGGTCCAGCGCAGCCATTCTTTCGCGATTGTTGATGAAGTTGACTCCATCCTGATTGATGAAGCGCGTACGCCTCTCATCATTTCTGGACCAACCGATGATCGTTCTGAGCTTTACCGCACCATCGATAAGCTGATCCCGCGTCTGAGCGATGAGGACATCGACCTTGACGAGAAGATGAATTCTGTCGTCTTCACCGAGGAAGGTCTCGAGAAGATGGAAGAACTGCTGGCCAGCGAAGGCATCCTTGAGGGGTCTCTCTGGGAACCTGCAAATGTCACGATTGTGCACCACTCTAATCAGGCTCTCAAAGCGCATAAGCTGTTTGCCCGCGACAAAGACTATATCGTCAAAGACGAGCAGGTGATGCTCATTGATGAATTCACAGGCCGTATGATGGAAGGCCGCCGCCTTTCTGAAGGTCTGCACCAGGCGATTGAGGCGAAAGAAAACGTCGACATCAAACCTGAAAACCAGACCCTCGCGTCGATTACGTTCCAGAACTATTTCCGCTTGTATGAAAAACTGGGCGGCATGACGGGTACCGCGATGACGGAAGCCTCCGAGTTTGGGGACATTTACGGTCTTGCCACGTTCGAGCTGCCGACGAACAAACCCATCCAGCGCATCGATGATGATGATGTCGTTTACCGGGTCGCATCAGCGAAATACAAAGAGATTGTCGAAGAAGTGCGCGAAGCGCGCGCCAAGGGCCAACCTGTTCTGCTGGGCACCGCCTCGATTGAGAAGTCAGAGATTGTCTCAACCTATCTGACAGCCGCGCAAATTCCGCACAAGGTTCTGAACGCGCGCCATCATGCGCAAGAAGCTGAAATTGTTGCGAATGCAGGTGTTCCGGGTGCGATTACAGTTGCGACCAACATGGCGGGACGCGGTACTGATATCCAGCTTGGCGGCAACCTTGAAATGCGCGTTGAAAAGGCCGTTGAAGACCATATTGCTAAAAAGGGTGAAGCGCCTTCCGATGGTGAACTTCAGCTCATCACCGACCAGATCAAAGCCGAAATTGAAGTTTCCAAGAAACAAGCGCTTGATGCAGGCGGTCTATACGTCTTGGGAACAGAACGTCACGAAAGCCGGCGGATTGATAATCAGCTGCGCGGCCGTACAGGGCGTCAAGGTGATCCGGGCCGGTCTAAATTCTTCATTTCGGTTGAAGATGACTTGATGCGCGTCTTCGCTGCTGAGCGCCTGAACTCGATTATGAAGGGCCTTGGGATCAAGGAAGAAGAGGGCATTACCCACCCTTGGATGAATAAGGCGATTGAAACGTCGCAGAAGAAGATCGAAGCGCGAAACTTCGATATCCGTAAGAATGTCCTGAAATATGATGATGTGATCAATGATCAGCGCAAAGCGATCTTTGAGCAGCGCATTGACTTCATGCACGCCGACAGTGTTCTTGAAGAGATTGAGGATATGCGCGAGCAAGTCATTGACGGCATTGTGGCCAGCCACATGCCTGAAAAAGCCCATGCTGAACTATGGGACACCGATGGCCTGCGTGAGCGCGGTATGGAACTGCTTGGGCTTGATCTTCCAATTGCCGATTGGGCGCAGGAAGAAGGCGTTGCTAATGCTGAAATCGCCGAGCGCATTCATCAGATCACGAAGGAAGCTTATGATAGTAAGGCCGCAAGTGCGGCTGAGGGTCAGTTCCGGATGATCGAAAAGCAGATTCTGCTACAGGTTCTGGATGGTCGGTGGCGTCAGCACTTGCAGCAAATTGACCAGCTGCGGTCTGTGATCCACTTGCGCTCTTATGGCCAGCGTGATCCGCTGAACGAGTTCAAGGAAGAGGCTTTCAAGCTGTTCTATGATATGCTGTCGGAGATGCGCCTTGAGGTTACGCGCTGGCTTATGAATGCACAGATTCAGCCGCCGCAACCGCGCCCGGTTCCGGCGCCCCCTGCACAGATGTTTGAAACCAGCCTTGATCCAGACACCGGGATTAATGAGCGGGATAATACGCCTCAGAATATCGCAGAGCAGGCCCCGCACTCAATGGTCGCACAGGCTGAAGAAAGCTGGAGCAACACGCCGCGTAATGCGCCGTGCCCATGCGGATCTGGCAAAAAGTATAAGCATTGTCACGGTCTGCTGACGGCGAATGTCAAAGACGCATAAAGCGCTTTTTGCCTTAAACTTTTCGTAATCTTAACAAGGCGGGACCGCGGTCTCGCCTTTGTCTTTTGTCATCCAGAAAGCTCGCAAAATTTTGACGGAGCTCTCCGATGACGGACATCCCAACACCGCAGCCGCAACCCACGCGGCCATCTGGAATAAGTGACTTTATTCCCAAACGATCTGCTGGCCTTAAACTCTTACTCGTCTGCGGTCTTGCCGTTTTGATGATCATACCCGCCCTTTTGGTCTATGGGATTGTGTATGAGCGCAGCACCGGCCTCAATATGGCGGTCAGCGAGGTCAGCCAAAGTGTTGGCGGGCAGCAAGCTGTCCTCGGGCCCGTGCTTGCGGTGCCTTACTCGCAAACCCCTAACCCCAAGAAACCTGATCAGGTCGTCTATGGCATCGCGGTCGCCTTCGCTGAAACTGGAACCGCTACCAGCACTGTGACGGTTGAAGAAAAGCAGCGCGGCATTCACACGATACCCGTTTTTGATGCTGCCATTTCCATGCAAGCTGAGTTTGATCCGGCCAGCTTGCGGGAGGCTATCCCGGCCAATGCTGAAGCGATCTGGGGTGATGCGCGGCTCTATATGGGCGTGAGTGATACGCGCGGCATCAAAGATGCGATTGAGGTTCGGCTTAACAATCGCGCGATCAGTATGGAACCAGTCTCGCAAACGGGCAGCAGTAATTATACAAGCGTGCCCTATGCTGGGGTCACGCTGGCTGGGGGTAAGGTTCCCGGGCTTTCAACGTTTGATCAGCCTCTGCAGGTTGAGGCGACCTTGCGTCTGACGGGCGCGCAGCGGCTTGCCATTGGCCCTTTCGCCAAAGATACCAGTCTTGAAATGACCAGCAATTGGGCAAGCCCAAGCTTCAAAGGCGGCGTTCTGCCCGACAGTCATAATGTTGGTGAAAGTGATGACGGTTTCACCGCGAACTGGCGGGTGCCTTATCTGGCGCGTGGCATCGCCGGGGCAGGGCCAAACCTGGACCTGAGCGCAGTCACCAACTGGAACTATCGCGATATGGCTGTGCACTTCATCAAAGAAGCAAGTCCCTATCAGAGTGTAGAACGCGCTTTGAAATATGCAGCCATGTTCATTGGCTTTGTCTTCCTGGCTTACTTCCTGTTCGAGGTGACCAGCGGCGCGCGGGCACACCCGGCGCAATATGTTCTGGTTGGTTTGGCGCAGACCATATTCTATCTGCTCTTACTGGCGTTTTCAGAGCGGATCGGGTTCGATTTTGCGTTCATGATTGCCGCAACGATGACGGTGGGCCTAACGTCGTTTTATGCCATGACCGTGTTCAGGTCCCGCCAGTATGGATTGCGCGCTCTTGGCATCCTTACGGGGATCTACGCCTTGATCTATGTGCTAATGCGGGCTGAGAGCCATGCTCTTCTGGCCGGCGCGCTGGCAAGTTTCGCCGCGATTGCGCTGACCATGTACATGACGCGCAATGTCGACTGGTATGGGGATCAGAAGCAGGCCGCGTAAGCCAAAACAAAAAGGCCGCTCCAAATGGGGCGGCCTTTTCTTATCGGAGGTTAGGGGCTCGACTATTTCGTCGATTTCCACTTTTCCAATTGCTTGCCGAACCATTCGCGTCCGCCCCAGCCAAAGCCGATGGCGATTGCGCCAGCAACCCCGACAGCTGCGCCCATGGCGAGAAGCTTGGCAACATCAAGCACAAACTCACCGCCTGTTGGGTCGAGGCCCATGCGTGAAATACCGAGAATGACAGACAGACCAATAATGATCCACTTCACGATAGCTGCTGCTGTATCGGTTGCCCCACTTCCCGCAGATGCCATGGCACCTGAGATGAGGTTTGCCAGGAAGACGCCCGCTGCGATGATAACCGCACCAAAGGCAATCTGCGAAGCCATACCCAGAATAACATCCATATACTGAGACAGGATCTCAAAGTTCAAAAGGTCGATCGCTTGAACAAGGCCCACCAGAACGATGAAGAACATGGACAGATTGGCAATGACAGACGTTGCCGTCATGCCGCCATCAGCGCCTTTAAGCAGGCCAAGCTCTGAAACGGCTTTATCAATACCGGTATTTGGCAGGGTCTTGCGGATCAGATCGGTGACAAACTTGCCAATAAACAGGAAGAGGCCAAGAACAATCAAAGCAACGATAATGTTTGGTATCGCGCTCAGAATATCTTCAACCAGACCGCCAACAGGGCCTGAAATGGCTTCTATACCAAGCTCATTCAAAGCCGCTGCAATCCCGAACAGGATCATGATGGCAAACAACACTGTCCCGGTAATGCCTGAAATATTGACCGGGCCGCTGGCAAGATTGGCTCGCTCTGGCAGGCCATCTGCAAACTTAAGAACAGCTGTTGAAGCTTTGCGAACAACGACTGCAACAACTGCAAACACGGCCATGATTAAAACCGCGCCAATGATTTGCGGCAGATAGGCCATAATCTGATCCAGTAGGCGGCGTAGCGGTTCAGTGACCTGATCCAAGCCCATACGATCCAGAGCGGCAACAACGCCAAACAGGATTGTGACCCAGAAGCCGGCCATGCCAAGGCTCTTGCCGAGTTGTGGCGTTTCGCCTGCTTCAACAGTCTCCAGCCCAATTTTGTCGACGCCTGTGCGCAAAGCCCAGGAGATCAATTTTGCAATAACAAATGCGATTGCGAGTATGATCAGGGCTGCGATGAGCTTGGGACCAAAGTCCTGAGCTTGGGCCGCCATATTATTAAACATTCTTTCCATCAGTTTTCCCCTTTCTAAAATGGTAGGTGCAGTCTATCCGAAAATTAATATGAATGGCAGGGGAACAGAGGCCGCTAAGCCTCTTATTATGCTGCTATTTTCCAGATTTTAGCCTTGAAAGGGAATTTCAGAATCAGCTTTCAACGCTGAGGAGACATATTCTCGCAAGGCGAGCGTGAGCTCATTTGCATCACCTTCGAGGCGGTCAGGTCCGATCAAAGGCCCAAACGTCATCTCAAATGAGCTATTTTTCTTGTTTAACAGCTCATGGAAAAGCGTAATGTCTCTCAGCTCGCCATTCACATTCGAGAAAAAGTAATAAAGCCAGGAATTTTTCGCCTGTAGGTTCAGCGGTTGAATGGGCGCCTTATGCTTCCGAGCCAAGCTAACCACCGTGGGCATCCACTCATGTTCGGTCAAAACCCCAGAAACTTTCTTGGCAAGTTTTCCAGACGGGAAAATAACGACGCATTTCTCCTCAGCAAACGCCTCTTTTGCCAAACGGAGCGTTTCACGTGTCTTAGCCGGAGAGCGCTTGTCCAGAACCCACTCAACCGGGATTAAGGCGTCGGTAAAGCCCGGATTGACTCGTAGCGCATCAGCATTGGCAAAGAAAACAATATCCCGGCGCACGCGGCGCAAGGCATCCCAGACCGCAACGCCATCGGCCAATCCTGTTGGATGGTTAGCGGCGACAACTAAGCGCCCGGTTTCTGGCATCCGATCAATGCTATTCAGCGTCAGGTCAACGGAAAGCTCTTCGGATAAATGATCAAAACTGTCACCACCGCTAAGGGTCTGCAGATAGTCTGTTGTGCGGCGGGCTTTTCCATAGCCGAGCAAGGCATAGAGCATTGGCCGGGTCACAGGCCAGCTCCAGTGATCGACAAAACTTGGGCATCTTTCTTTTATCAGTCGATCAACAATATGTTCTTCACTGCCCTCAATATCGGCCAAAAAAGCCGAATGCGTGGCTGTCGCTGGCAGCGTCTTACCCGTCATATTCTCCCGTCTCCATTGGCTTTTGAGGGCCTTGTCATATCTCTATCATACTTCATGCCAGATTGGCGAATATAGCCCACAGCCCGTCCCAATCTGTAGCATTGTCAACACTTTGGTCACTTTCGCTTTACCATCCCGAAAGACTGACGTGGCAAACATGTTTCATGAAGAGGGCTGGCGAGAAGCGCCTAGGGAAAAACTGTAGAGTAGTAAGGGTATATTAGATGAAAGTTCTCTGGGTCGAAGATCATGAACCAGTACGTGACCTCCTTGTGGTTGCCGCGGATAAAGCGGCGCGAGCGCGGGTTCCAGTCGATCTCGTTATGGCACCGACCCTGATGGAGGCGGAGCGCCGCCTGCGTCTTGAGCGTTTTGATCTGGTCGTACTCGACCTGACTTTGCCAGACAGTTTTGATGGTGACATGACCATCGCGCGTGTCGCTAATATGGGCAAACACCGAATCGCCGTCTGCTCAGCCCAGCCAGAGCGCGACAAAGCCGTTGAAACGGCTCTGAAATGCGGCGCCAATGTAGCCCCGCAAGCGGTTTTCAAAGCCAAACTGCCGTTTAATCGCTTTATCCAGCGCGCTGAGAGCTTCCATGACTTCCTGCTTGAGCAAATGCCGGGCAGTTCGGCTCGCGTGGCCGTTGCGGCTTAGTCACTTAGTACACATCCGTTTATCAAAGCCGTGCCCCTGAGGCGCGGCTTTGTGCTTTTTGATCAAGACAGATGCATAGCGGAGTTTTTTATAAGAAAACACGGCTATGCATTGGCATCTAAAAGCAATGGGCTATTTATCATCGCCGGAGCAGGGCTGACGAACAGTCTTATAGGATGGGAAAAGCATGTCTGATGAAAAGTCTGGCGACTCGGTAAAGCTGAAAAAGTCGCTAAAGCTCTTCGATGTCTATGCCATGGCAACCGGAGCGATGTTTTCGTCCGGACTATTTCTTCTGCCTGGTATTGCCGCCTCCTATACAGGAAACTCGGTCTATCTCGCTTATTTCTTTGCTGGGTTCCTGATATTGCCAGCAATGCTGTGTATGGCTGAGCTTTCAACCGCAATGCCAAAAGCGGGCGGAACATATTTTTTCCTCGACCGTGCTTTGGGACCAATGATGGGTACAATTGGCGGGCTTGGATCATGGGTTGCCGTTGTCTTCAAGAGCGCTTTTGCGCTTGTCGGCATGGGGGCTTATCTCGGCATTTACTTGGATTTGCCGTTTACGGTGACGGCTGTGGTTTTGACCATCGTGTTCGGACTGGTGAACCTTGTCGGCGCAAAAGAAACAACATTGCTCCAGCGCATATTGGTCACAGTCCTCGTGATCATACTCTCGGCTTTTGTGCTGATCGGCCTCGTCAATGTGGGCCCTTTGAATGTGATCCAACCCGATCCATCTTATGGGCCTTACTTTTCTTCTGGCTTTATTGGTTTCATCTCTACAATTGGTCTGGTTTTCGTCTCTTATGCCGGCCTGACAAAGGTCGCGAGTGTTGCTGAAGAGGTTCAGAACCCGGAGCGGAACATTCCTTTGGGAATGACGTTATCATTGGTGACAGCGACGCTGATTTATACACTGGGTACGTTGATCCTGGTGACGGTGCTTGAGCCAGGTGAGCTGTTTGACAGTCTTACCCCGGTTGCCGATGCCGGGCGCAAGTTTCTGGGATGGGCACCCTATGATCTCGGGGTTTTGCTGATTGTCATTTCCGCGATTGCCGCTTTCGCATCGACCGGGAATGCCGGTATTATGTCCGCCTCGCGCTACCCTTTTGCGATGGCGAAAGACAAACTTGTCCCAGCCGTTTTCAGTGAGGTTGGCCGCTTCGGTACACCGTCCATCTCAATCATTGCGACCACCTTGGCGATGATTGTCGTTCTGGTCGTCTTTGACGTTGCGACGGTCGCTAAACTTGCCAGTGCGTTTCAGCTCCTGCTCTTTGGGCTGGTCTCAATCGCACTCATCGTTATGCGCGAAGCTCGCATCGAGACATATAAACCTGGTTTCAAAACCCCGCTTTATCCGTGGATGCCGATTATGGGCGTAATGGTGGCGTTCTGGCTCATCATTGAGATGGGCATCATCGCCATCGCATTTACCGGCATGCTGACCATTGGCTGTATTCTCTGGTACCAATTCTATGCGTCGGGTGAGCTGCGCCGCCGCGGCGCAATTTTCCATGTGCATGAGCGCTTGGGGCGTCAGCGCTATGAAGGTATCGAGCATGAATTGATGACGATTATTCATGACCGCACACAAGCGCAAAATCTGTCTTATGAGACAGTGGTTGCGCAATCGGCGATGATTGATCTGCGGTATGGAAACTATGATCTGCCAAGTCTGATTGGTATGATGCAAGAACGTGCTGAGAGCCGCTTTTCGCTCGATCCAGAGACTTTGGAAGATAAGTTCGGTGCTGAACCATCAGTCTTTCAGATGCTGCAAATTGGAATTGCAGTCAGTTTTAAGAGTGACGCGCGTGTCGAAAGTCCGGCGCTCTTCGTGTTTCGTTTTGGGCCTGAAGTCAGCTTGAATTTTGAAGGCCAACAGCAGGCTCACACTTTGATGTTCCTGCTGACACCGCCTCAACCTGTGGGTCTCGACTTGCGTATTGTTGGGCACTTGGCTGAGGTTGCTCAAGCTGAGGACTTTGTAGAACGCTGGCTTGCCGCGCCTGATGAAAAGGCGCTGAACGAGATCTTGATGCGCGACGACCACTTTGTTCACGCGCCGGTCTCTGATTTGCCTGTGATCACCGATCAGATTGGCAAACCGATTGGTGAGATTGAGTTGCCGCCAACGTGTCTGATTGTGATGATTGAGCGTGATAATGGCTTGATCATTGCGCAGCCCAAGGAAGAAATTCGCAGTGACGATCTGATCGCGATCATTGGTGAACCGGATCAGCTCGGAAAAATGTTCGAGCCTGTCTAACCGTTTCTGTCACAGAATCGTGGCTTGCTTAATCTGCCCGCCTGATCCATATGCGCGGTGGGCCAGCCCTCCCCAACGGGGGCCAGCCTATCTGTAAGGATAGGAGTACAACACAGATGCCATTTGACGCCATTAAGCCGGACGTGCGCCCCGCATGCCCACATTTTAGCTCAGGACCGACTGCAAAACGTCCTGGCTTTTCTTTAGAACAACTTGAAACCGCTGCGCTCGGCCGCTCGCACCGCTCGGCGCATGCGAAAGCCAAGCTGAAGCGCGCGATTGACCGCACCAAGCAAATTCTTGGTCTGCCGGATGATTACCGTGTCGCGATCGTTCCAGCCTCTGATACAGGCGCGGTTGAGATGTGCATGTGGTCCATGCTGGGTCAGCGCGCGACTGATATTTTTGCCTGGGAAAGCTTCGGAAAGGACTGGGTCACTGACGCCGTCAACGAGCTGCAACTGACCGACTGTAACATCCATACAGGCGACTACGGTGTCTTGCCGGAGTTCGACAAAGCCCGCGACGACGCTGACATCGTGTTCACCTGGAATGGCACGACCTCTGGTGTGCGTGTTCCGAATGCTGACTGGATCAAGCCAAACCCGGAACGCGTTGTCATCTGTGACGCAACTTCAGCTGTTTTCGCGCAGGATATTGAGTGGGAAAAGCTCGATGTCGTAACCTATAGCTGGCAGAAAGTGCTCGGCGGGGAAGCCGCCCATGGCATGCTAATCCTGTCGCCAAACGCTGTGCGCCGCCTCGAAAGCTACAAGCCTGAGCGCGCGCTACCAAAGATTTTCCGTATGACCAAAGGCGGCAAACTGAACGAAGCGCTGTTCGAAGGCGCAACGATCAACACGCCCTCCATGCTGGCGACCGAAGATTATCTGCAAGCGCTCGATTGGGCTGAGGCTTCGGGCGGTTATGCCGGCCTTAAAGCGCGGTCGGATCGCTCGCTTGAAATTCTCACTCAATGGGAAGCGGCAGCCGATTGGGTTGAGTTTCTCTGTCCGGATGAAGACGTACGCTCCAACACCGGCGTTACCTTTCGCATTGCCGAACCACGTGTCGCCAAGATGGAAGAGGGCGCTCAACGCGATTTCGTCAAACGGATGATGAAGCGGCTTGAGGGTGAAGATGCCTGCTATGACGCCGCCGCTTATGGTAAAGCACCTCCAGGGCTACGGATCTGGTGCGGCGCAACTGTTGAGCCGGATGATGTTGCCAAGCTGACGCCATGGCTCGACTGGGCGTTCGCCGAAGAGCTGGCTGTTCTGTAACGAAGCTAATCATGACGCTTGTACTTCGCGCTGCCAAACTGTCTGATTTGCCAACCTTGCAGGCTTGGGATGAAGCCCCGCACGTGCAAGGGACGGGCGGAGATGAGGAATGGAATGACTGGGATTGGGCCAATCAACTTGGCCGCAATGTCCCTTGGCGCGATATGCTTGTGAGTGAGATTGATAACCGCCCGATCGGGTTCATCCAAATCATAGACTGCCGCGAAGAAGAGACCCATTATTGGGGTACAGATTGCCCAGAGCATTCGCGCGCGATCGATATCTGGATTGGGGAAGTGGACGCGATCGGAAAAGGGTATGGCCGCGAAATGATGCGCCAGGCTCTGGCGCGCTGTTTCTCTGATCCGGCTGTTACTGACGTTCTGATAGACCCACTTGAAACGAATACCAAAGCCCATCGTTTTTATGAGGCGATAGGCTTCAGCTCGAAAGGGCCACGCATGTTTGGCCCTGATAAATGCCTTATTTTTCAATTGACCCGCGCCGACTGGCGCAAAGGAAATCAAAATGCCTAAAGTCCTGATCGGCGATACGCTCGCCCCCGCTGCTGTTGAAATCTTCAAGCAACGCGGCATCGAAACCGAGATCAAAGTTGGTCTCAATACTGAAGAGTTGATCGCTGAAATTCCAAACTATGACGGCTTGGTTGTCCGTTCAGCATGTAAACCAAACGCAGATGTCATTGCGGCTGCATCAAACCTGAAAGTTATTGGTCGCGCCGGGATTGGCGTTGACAATATCGACATCAAGGCGGCGACCTCCAAAGGTGTTGTTGTTATGAACACGCCGTTCGGTAATGCGGTCACAACCGCTGAGCACGCCATCGCCATGATGTTTTCTGCGGCGCGTCAGATCCCAGCCGCTAATGCCGGAACGCAGGCGGGTGACTGGCCGAAGAAAGCCTTCATGGGCACAGAGCTTTCTTACAAGACGCTTGGCCTGATTGGGTGCGGCAACATTGGCGCGCGTGTTGCTGAACGCGCCAAGGGCCTGACAATGAAAGTTCTGGCCTTTGATCCGTTTCTCACCGAAGAGCGCGCGCTCGAAATTGGCGTTGAGAAGGCAGAAAACCTAGATGCCATGCTGGCCCGCGCCGATGTCATCACGCTGCACACCCCGCTCACCGACCAGACGCGTAACATCCTCTCCAAGGACGCCCTTGCTAAGACCAAGAAAGGCGTGATCTTAGTGAATTGTGCCCGCGGCGGTCTGGTTGATGAGAGCGCCGTCGCAGAGGGCCTGAAATCTGGCCATATTGGCGCGGCAGCTTTTGACGTATTTGCCTCAGAACCTGCTAAGGAAAACGTTCTCTTTGGCGCGCCAAACTTTATCGCCACCCCGCACCTTGGCGCCGCCACAAGTGAAGCACAGGAAAATGTCGCTCTTCAAGTCGCGGAGCAGATGAGCGACTATCTTCTGACAGGCGCCGTCACAAACGCCTTGAATATGCCGTCCATCACCGCAGACGAAGCGCCGCGCCTGAAACCCTTCGCGGCTTTGGCTGAGAAACTGGGTCTGTTTGCAGGGCAGATTAGCGATTACGGCTTTGAAGAGGTGATCATTGAGTATGAGGGTGAGGTCGCTGAGCTTAACCGCAAGCCGTTAACGGCGGCAACGCTATCGGGTCTGCTGCGTGCCTCACGCGGTGATGTGAATGTGGTTTCTGCCCCAGCTATTCTGGCTGATAGCGGGGTCAAACTCTCAGAGATCAAAACCGAAGACAGCCCCGTCTATGACAGCCTGATTCGCATCAAGGTGAAGGTCAAACGGACCGAGAATGATGCTGAAACGGGCTGGCGCTCTTTGGCGGGAACTCTGATTGCGGGGCAGCCGCGCATTGTTGAGATCAAGGGTATGGCGCTTGAGGGCGATTTCAGCCCGACCGTGCTCTACATCAATAATCTTGATAAACCTGGTTTCATCGGCGCACTTGGCGCTTTGCTGGGCAGCGAAGAGGTCAACATCGCCACCTTCCATCTTGGCCGCACCGATGAAGGCGGTGAGGCGATCGCATTGATCGGCGTTGATACCGAGCCATCGACTGATCTGATGAAGCAACTGATCAGCCTACCGCATGTACGCTATGCGAAAGTGCTGAACTTTTAAGCTTGGCTGTTATGGGGCGGGACTTATCTCCCGCCTTATGACAAATACAATCGACCCAGACATTAGCGCTATTATTGAGATGG
Organism: uncultured Hyphomonas sp.; assembly: GCA_964528975.1. GTDB lineage: Bacteria > Pseudomonadota > Alphaproteobacteria > Caulobacterales > Hyphomonadaceae > Henriciella. The sequence goes on along the minus strand of CAZGVG010000021.1, from coordinate 9,245 downwards.
CGTGGGATGATGAAACGTCATTCGATGCCATTGAAGCTCAGACAGGCCTTAAAGAAAAACAGGTCATTGCGATAATGCGCCAGGAAATGAAACCGAGCAGCTTTCGCATGTGGCGCAAGCGTGTCACAGGCCGCGCTAGCAAGCATGCCAAAAAAATTGAATCTGATTTCAAGACCTTACAGAAAAATGCATTAGAGTCAGGACTCTAAGTCTTGCCCTGAGCTGCAAATTGGATTCTGATTCGCTTATCAAACGAAAAGAGGTAAGCGGTATGGCGATGACACAAAGACAGGCCCTGGATCTATGGCGGCGTGCTTTGACAGCCTATGTGCAGTCTGATGAGTCTGACATGACGGCGCGCCAGCAAGCGGTTCTGATGACGGTTGCTCTGACCCCGGGACCGCATACGGTTCGTGGCTTGTCGGGGCATTTGAACATTGCCAAGCCTGCTGTGACCCGCGCGCTCGACGTGTTGGAAAAGAACGGTTTGATCAAGCGCATTCCTGATGAAAATGATCTGCGCAGCGTTCATATCGAGCGCACTGTTGAAGGCATGACATGGCTGCGGGCTTTTGGGGGCCGGATTCTCGATGCCGAAGCTGGTATTGGATCAGATGTTGCTTCTACGGATGGCCGCGCTGTCGCCTAGATAAACCCTTAGTTTTCTGGTCTATGACAGGCTCCAGACGGTATGGAGAGTGTGATGCCCGCATTTGATGATAAACGCCTGACCCTTCCTGAAGGCGGCGAGCGCCTACGTCTGCAAGTCACTGCAGGCGTTACAGCTTTGCGCAATTCGCCCCAAGCTGATGCAGAGCAGGTCACGCAGGCGCTGCACGGCGAAACAGTCATCTTGCACCATGAGGATGGCGAGTTTGGCCTCGTGCAGAGTGAGACTGACCGCTATATGGGATGGGCCCTGATGGAGGCCCTGTCCGCGCCTGTTCTAAGCGTGACCCACCGTGTGACCGTGCCCAGACTGCATGTCTACGCAGAGCCCTCGATCCGCGCTGCGCCGCATTATGTGCTGGGTATTGGCGCGAAACTGGTCGCAACCGATGAGCGTGAAGGCCGCTATATCCGTTGCGAGCGTGCGGGCTGGGTGCTGGAAGATTTGCTAGCCCCCATCGATAGGCTTCAAACTGATCCTGCCTCTGTGGCAGCGCAGTTCCTGACCACGCCTTACCTTTGGGGCGGACGTGATTGCTTGGGTGTCGACTGCTCCGGTCTAACCCAACTGGCCTTTGAGGCGTGCGGTATAGGGTTCCCGCGTGACAGTGACATGCAATATGACTGGGGCGGCTCGCCGATTATAAACTGGCAAGAACCAGGAGCGCTGCAGCGCAATGACCTTGTTTTCTGGAAAGGCCATGTCGGTATCATGCTTGATGCTGACACGCTGTTACATGCCAATGCACACCATATGGCGGTTGCTCAAGAGCCGTTGCGCGGCGCGATTGAACGGATTGCAAGCTATTACGGCGAGCCGATAGGGGCCCGCCGTATTGATGTGTCCGCAATGATAGGCGTTAAACCAGACTGGCTTACGGCTCAGACGTAGACTCTTCGACCAGCTCTTCAGCGGCATCTGTCGCATCGTCTACAACCGATTCAACAGTTTCTGTCAGGCCATTACCTACTGAACTGCCTTCATCCGCAGCTTCGACCACTTCTGTAGCTTCAGTCACTGCCGTTTCGACAGTGGTTTCAATTGTGTCGGCTGCTGCGGCTTCTGCCTGTACTGCTGCGTCAGTTGCCGCCTCGGCCGCGTCTTCAGCAATGCCGCCTGCAGTGTCATCTGCTTCCACGACTGTCTCATCAGTTGCTGCTTCTTCGCCCGCGATGTCTTCAGCTTCGCCTTCAACGACCTCTTCTTCCACCTCTGGAAGTGGCTCAGGTTGCACAGGGGCATCCGGGCTGTAAGAGGCAAGATAGGCAAGGACATCAGCGCGCTCGCTGTCGCGGTTCAGGCCAGCAAACGCCATATTGGTGCCCCGAGCATATTTCGACGGCGCTTTTAGCCAGCTATCCATATTGGTCCAGCTCCAGCTGCCTTCTGTATTGCCGAGGGCCCCGGAATACCCAAATCCATCTGTGCGTTGCTTAGTGTCGCCCATAATGCCGTAAAGATTCGGTCCAGTACCGTTCGCGCCGCCTTCTTCAATTGTGTGACACGAGGCGCATTTGCCTTTGAAAGACCGCTCACCTTTGGCCGCGTCTGCACCCATGAGGAGCGCGCCTAGGTCATAGATCACTTCGACAACGTCGCCGCCAGTGCTGACTTCTGGAATATCAATCCGGTAGCCCTTGAAGTTTGAAGTCGCCCAAGCGTTGGCTGATTCATACTCATGGTGGCCATGATGTCCGCCGCCGGAGATGATCGTTGAGATCTCTTTGAGGCCAAGCACGACAAGGCCAACCGCCAGCAAGGCGCCGAAAATTTTATTGAAACCGAGTTCGCCCATAAGGTGACCCCTTAAATCCAGAGTTGCGCGCGCCTTCTGACACGCTATTGCCTAGCGATCAATATAGACAGATGTGGCGAATTGCGCGCCGGGCTTATCAGCGGCGAAACGGCGCAGGCCTGATAACACAATTTTCATGTGCATCTGTTTGGCAGGTAATAAGAAAAACAAGGGTTTGCGCAAATGACGGTAACGAAAGGCAAGATTGCCTATCAGGGAGAACGCGGCGCGAATTCGCACATTGCCTGCAATGAGGTTTATCCGGGCTTTGAAGCCGTCGCCTGTCGAACCTTCGAGGATGTTATTAGCGCGGTAGAGTCAGGTGAGGCGCAGCGCGCCATGATCCCTGTTGAAAATACGATCGCAGGCCGCGTCGGTGATATTCACCATCTCTTGCCCTCGACCAGCTTGCACATGATTGGCGAGCATTTCATGCGTATCCGGTTTCAACTCATGGGGCTCAAAGGCAGCTCTATGGATCAGATCAAACGCGCCTACAGTCATGTTATGGCGCTTGGGCAATGCCGGGATTACTTGCGGGAGCGCAACATCATCGCGGTTACCGCCGCAGATACAGCAGGCGCTGCCCGGCGCGTGGCAGAGCGCGGTGACAAAACCGCTGCCGCGATTGCACCAGAACTTGCCGCAGAGGTCTATGATCTGGAAATCCTTGCGCGCGATATTGAGGACGCTCAGCATAACACAACCCGGTTCGTGATCATGGCGCCGCAACCGCTTGATCTGCGCCCACAGGATGGCCCGGCGATCACGGCCTTCTTGTTTCAGGTCCGCAATATTCCATCGGCGCTTTATAAAGCGCTTGGCGGGTTCGCGACCAATGGTGTCAACATGACCAAGCTTGAGAGCTACCAAATTGAAGGCTCATTTAGTGCGTCACAGTTCTATGCTGAGATTGAAGGCCATCCCGATGACCGCTCAGTGCAGCTTGCGCTTGAAGAGCTTGGCTTTTTCTCATCTTCGTTGAAGATTCTGGGGGTCTATCTTGCCCACGCGGATCGCAAGCTAAGCGCTTAGGACCCTTAAAACCTGACCATTTCCCCTCGCGAAAGGCTTGCCTTCGCCGCGCTTTGAGGCATCCTGCCTCCAAAAGAATAATGCGGGAGGAAAAACACATGGCAGGCAAACATGTTGTGATTATCGGCGCTGGCCTTGGCGGGCTCTGCGCCGCCATCAAGCTGCAAGAAGCCGGGCATAGCTTTTCAATCATTGAGAAACTGGACCGTGTCGGCGGCACGTGGGCCCAGAACACCTATCCGGGCGTCGCCTGTGATGTGCCTGTCGCGCTCTACCAGTTCAGTTTCGCACAAAGCATCAATTGGACGAGTGCTTATCCTCAAGGTGCTGAGATCCAAGCCTATGCTGAAGAACTGACGGACCGCTATCAACTACGCCCAAATATCACCCTGTCAGATGAAGCCGTCAGAGCCGTCTGGAGCGAACAGGCAAAGGCCTGGACGGTGACCAGCGCCAGTGGAAAAGAAGTAAAAGGTGACGTCCTGATCGGGGCGCTGGGGCAGCTTAACCGCCCGAATTGGCCAGCCATTCCAGGCAAAGACCGTTTCGACGGGGATGTTCTGCATTCTGCCGCTTGGGATCATTTGGTCGACCTTACGGGTAAACGCGTCGGCGTGATCGGATCCGCTGCGAGCGCTGTGCAGATCATTCCTGAGATTGCCAAACAAGCAAGCCACCTTACCGTCTTTCAGCGCAGCCCCAATTGGGTCATCCCGCGCCGCGATGTGCCGATGTCACAGGAAGAGGGCATGCTGCTCATGACCAATCCTGAGCTGGCGATGAAGCTGGGCGCGATGCAGCGCGAAATGATCTATGAGCAGGCTGATGAGTATTTTTGGCAGGCATTCAAATGGACCCCGGAAGGCCGCGCCGCTTACAATCAGATCGCCGTGAACCATATGGCGGCGCAAGTCCCTGATGCGGGGTTGCGCTCTAAATTGACCCCAGACTACCCGATTGGATGTCGCCGCATTCTGATCTCTGACGACTATTTCCCAGCGCTTGTACAGGATCATGTGCACCTGGAGACAGAAGGTATTGCTGCGATAGATACTGGTGGAATTCAGACCACAAATGGCGACCATCACGCCTTGGACGTGATTGCTTTTGCAACCGGGTTTGAGACAACCGGTTGGAAATGGTCAGTTGATATAGAGGGTCGATCTGGCCAGCATTTAAATACGGTCTGGCAAGACTATCCGGAAAGTTATCTTGGCATCACCGTCACTGACTTCCCAAACCTCTTCGTCCTGTATGGGCCAAATACCAATCTGGGGCACAACTCAATCACCTTCATGCTGGAACGGCAGGTTGAATACATGATCAAGGCGCTGGCCGCACTAGACCAGGCTGGCGGCTCAGCCATGGTTCCAACGTCAGCCGCGCAAACCGCGTTCAACACGCAAATTCAGGCTGATCTTGATAAAACGGTTTGGGCCGACCCCGCCTGTAATAGCTGGTACAAGAACGAACATGGGAAGATCACGCAGAACTGGTCCTCCAATACCCGCGACTATGCGGCTGCAGTCGAAACGGTTAAACTTGGTGACTATGAGATCGTCTGAGCGCGAATCTAGATTAAGAAGCTTGTCACGAGGGCGACGAAACCAACAACAACGCCGAGCGGAAACCCATAACAGATTAAGGTCACCAAGAGCGCGTTATAGCGTTTATGTTGCAACGGCTTATGCATGTCACGAATAATGCATAAACGATGCCAGTTCAGATTTCGTTAAGACACTAAAGGCGGATATTCATCCCTTCTATTGTTGAACTGCATAAGGGTTTAACGATGGGCCCTGTACGAATATTGGGTAAGTGCCGTTCAGTCAGTTGAAAACTAGCTATAAAACAAGGCGCTGACCAGTTTATCATATGAGACTGATTTTCACTCGCCTTGCAAATGCTTCGCATAGTCATAGGCAATTGTTTTTATTGTATTTTTTATTTGATATTGCAGGTCAATCACCCTATTTGCTGCTTCATAGATAGTCATACGGAGACAGAGCCATGAAGGGCGATGCAAAAGTAATCGAGTTTCTCAACGCATGTTTGAAGAATGAGCTGACCGCGATCAACCAATACTTCCTGCACTCACGCATGTTGAAAGATTGGGGCGTTAGCATTCTTGCGGAGTATGAGTACAAAGAATCCATCGAAGAGATGCAGCACGCTGATTGGCTGATTGAGCGTATCCTGTTCCTGGGCGGTCTTCCAAACCTGCAAGACCTTGGCAAGCTACGGATAGGTGAGAGCGTTGAAGAAATCCTGAAATGTGATCTGGCACTTGAGCATGACGCGATCCCCGCCCTTCGAGATGCGGTTGAGCACGCAGATAACGTTCGCGACTATGTTAGCCGTGATCTGTTCAACAAGATCCTCACAAATGAGGAAGAGCATGTTGATTATCTGGAAACTCAATTCGAACTGATTGAGCGTGTGGGCATCCAGAATTATACCCAGCTACAGTCTGCGCCAAACGCACACTAAGTCACCAAATTTAGATTTTAGCGCGCTCGAGCATGCGGTCGAACCCGGCCCAGAATTCGGCGCGCTTATCATCTTTTTCCATCAGGATTTCATGCATCGCATCCTCAACCGTGATGTGATCGCATTGAGAGAGATGTTTAGCGACATGCGTGTGGGATTTATTGTCGACGAGCTTTTCATCTGAGGCACTTGCGACAAAAATTGGGATCTCAATTTTGCGCAAGACGTCCGGCTGACTGATCGACGTAAAGATATCCAGCGACGCGCCGAGCCACCCCCATGTTACCGGGCCAAGCGACAGCTCAGGCGCTGCATCTGTCAAGTCGCGGTTCAGTTGCCAACGACCTTCATCATACGTCACGACATTATCTTCGAACTTTTCCGGCGGTCCGGGCTTCATGGCAAAATCATCAGAGCGGCCCATCACGCGCATCGCCCAGATGAAGTAACGCTGCACCCGTCCAATTGGTAGGCCCCACATTGGCGCGCAGAATGCGGCCGCTTCTACTTTGACGAGGTCTTGACCAATCGCGGCAAGGGCAATTGCGCCGCCCATGGAATGAGCGAGTGAGACATAGGGCCGGGGCAATTCTTCAAACGCATCCAAGCCATTACGTAACGCGCCCATGAAGGTTTCGAAGCGGTCGATATGGCCCTTCTGTGGATTGTCCAGAAGACGCTGCGATAAGCCTTGACCGGGCCAGTCCAGAATGAGGACCGCAAACCCCTTGGCCTGCAGCTCGCGTGCAACTTCGAAATACTTCTCGATAAACTCTGTCCGACCTGGACAGACGATGCAGGTCCCGCGGGGCGTCTCAACAGTCGCAGGCGACAGGCAGGCCCGTAGCTTACGGCCCCCAACACCCTCGAACCAGACAATCCGCGCGCCCTCCGGTCGAGGGTTGGCCGCGACATCAACAATCCGGTCGTAGGTATTTTCCATCATCATTCGCCTGCAATAAAAAGGGCCTTACCCAGCGTGTAAGCCGGATAAGGCCCTCAATCAAATCACTGCTCTGTCGTTTATGAGAACTTGCTCATCAGGCCTTGCAGCTGCATGGCAACAGACATGTCGCCAAGCACTTTCAGCTTGCCCTGCATGAAGGCCATTGTTGGGTCCATTTGGCCACCGGCCAGTTTCTGGAAATCTTCCCAGTCAACTTTGACGGTCGCGTCAGCTTCTGCGTCATCATTGTTGGCAACACCAGCGGCGCCATCAATGAAGAGTTTGCCGATATCACCGAAGTCGAACTTAACTTTTTTGGCGAAGCCGCCGTCGCCGCCGGCAACTGCTGCTGCTGCTTTTGATGTGAGTTCTGCGAGATCCATAGGAAGCCTCCCTTTTATAAATGCTTCAGGCGCTGATTAAGCAGGCCAAGCCAGTGGGCGCAAGGGTCACGCTTACGTAAACTGCGCCGAGTTGAAACTGTATTCCAATCTGCAGTTTGCTTTTTGCTTGACCGACCCTTGGGAAAGCTTCTGAAACAAGCGCATGTCTTGGGAAAAATCGATTGAAGAATTACGTCAGCGCGAACGTCTGGCCGAGCACATGGGCGGCGAGGAGCCGGTCAGTCGCCAACGCAGCCGCGGCAAGCTGACTGTGCGAGAGCGGGTCGCCTTCCTCGCTGATCCTGGAAGCTTCCACGAGATCGGTAAGATTGCTGGCCGCGCGACCTATAATGCCAATGAAGAGCTGGACAGCTTCATGCCGTCCAACTCCGTCATGGGGCGCGCCACGCTGAACCAGCGCCCGGCCTTTATCCTTGGCGACGACTTCACAGTGCGCGGCGGCGCGGCTGATGCTTCGATCCGCGGCAAGCTGATCCAGTCCATCAAGCAGGCTCAGGACTATCGCATGCCCTTCGTTCAACTGATCGACGGCACGGGCGGTGGTGGCTCGATCAAGATGTTCGAACAGGACCCGCGCACTTATATTCCTGAAACACCCGGCTGGGAGTATATTGTCTCCGGCATGGCTGAAGTGCCGTTCGTCTCGCTTGGCCTTGGGCCGTGCGCCGGGATGGGAGCCGGGCGTCTCGCTGCCAGTCATTTCTCGATCATGGTCAAGGAGCTGTCCCAGGTCTTTGTCGCTGGCCCGCCCGTCACCCGTGCCCTTGGCGAGGACGTCACCAAGGAAGAGCTGGGCGGTTGGCAGATTCAGGCCCGCAATGGCACGGTCGACAATGTCGTCGAGACCGAGGCTGACGCATTCGAAGCCGCCCGCCGTTTCCTCTCTTATCTGCCCTCCAGCGTGCATGAGCTGCCGCCGATCACAGAGCCGACAGATGATCCAGCCCGCAAGGAGCAAAGCCTGATCGACATTGTCCCAACCGACCGCGTGACGCCTTACAAGCCGCGCAAGATTGTCGAAGCCGCAACCGACCTTGGTAGCTTCTTTGAAATCGGCAGCCAGTGGGGCCGGGGCATTGTCACAGGCCTTGCCCGGATTGATGGCCACCCGGTTGGCATTCTGGCTGGCGACCCGTTCTTTTTGGACGGGGCATGGACGGCGGATGTCTGCGACAAGGTCACCCGCCATATGGACCTTTGCTCAACCTTCCATCTGCCGGTTATTCACTTTGTGGACTGCCCTGGCTTCGCCTGCGGCGTTCGCCACGAGACTGCAGGCGTGACCCGCAAAGGCGTGCGCGCCATGTCGGCGGTGTATCAGGCCACCGTACCGATCTGCGCTGTGGTCATCCGTAAAGCTTATGGCCTTGCAGGCAGCGCCATGTTCAACCCGAGCAAAGCGAAGTGGCGCTATTGCTGGCCATCGGGCGATTGGGGCAGCTTGCCGATCGCGGGTGGGATTGAGGCGGCCTACCGCAAGGAAATCCTCGAGGCCGAAGACAAAGAGGCGTATCTTGCCAGCCTGTATAAGCGTTTCGACGCCATCGCCTCACCGTTCAGAACCGCTGAGGCCTTTTATGCCGAAGAGATTATCGACCCGCGCGACACCCGGCCCCTCCTCGTAGACTTTGTGCACCATGCCCGGCGGGTACTGGAGCCGGGGCATACGAGTTTCGGACCTAGACCCTGAGTTTTGGATGCTTGCTAAGTTGTTGCGCGCATGAACCAAGCTGAGGGCTCAGGTTTCCGCCAGCACCAGTGGCCCGTGCTTCAGGGAAGCCGGGGGAACTTAAGTTAGAGTTAGAGAGAACAGTCTTGAACCTGGTTCATGCGCCGCAGGCGCGGAACCTGCTTCGACACGCTGGCGCGCAGCGCCTCAGGGCGTGTCACAAACACAGAGGCTCG
>CAZGVG010000020.1:0-34190 GCA_964528975.1 uncultured Hyphomonas sp. | reverse complement strand
GCTCACAGGGGGCGGAAAACTTTTTGTTTCCCGAATGATCTCAGCGTCTTACCTAAGGCGAGTTTAAGCCTCTGATACGACGCAAGTTGTTGAGCGCAATTTATCGCCTCTAAAGAACATACCAGATTATCAGCAGCCCGGTTCCCACAGCGATGTCAATCACACTACAAAATGGAATGTACCACCTAGGAATACGGGCACCGAAAAAATCATTGAAATGGAGGAAGTCCCAAAAAGCATGAGAGAAAATTCCGACCGCAATTACCCAAGGCTGCCAAATTAGCCCCAAAAGCGCAGCGGCACCAAAAACGCCAGCGCTTGCGAATTCTATCATGAAAACATTAAGCCGTCCGTCTGCGGCCCCAAAACCAATATAGGCGCCGCCAATTATCGCTAACAGTAACGCGGCGATCTGCACCGAGAGTTCGAAGGGAACAAATAGATGCAGAGGCAGCGTAACTCCAATCACCCCTGTGCTCATAAGAAATGACTTCAATATAGACTCCAAGTGAATACTTATTCATTTGTTTAGTAATCATTACGACCCACGATTGCAATCGAATTAGATGCCATGGGAAGAAATTTGTCAGGGAGTGAGAGTCTGTTTTAGGGCGTTCTAAGCCGTTTGCACCTTCTAAATCTGCCCGTTTTTTGGGCATGCAACAAGTCTACAACCTAATGTGAACAGGGGCGCCTTGATGGTGACATGCTGGCTTCCTAGATTCACACTGACACCAAACTTCATGTGCTGGGGCTGCCATGATGGAGCCCTTGGAGTGAGATGTCTGGTCCTGTCTGATACGGAAGGAGTTGACCATGAATGATGTATTTAAGCCGACCCCCGGTGCCACGGATGATAGCGGGATGGTCTATTTTCGCGATATTAACGCCAATGAGATCGCAGAGCTGCCCCAAGAGGCGCTGAATTCCATTGAAGACGTGGATGATCTTGTTGTTGTCACCAATGGTGAGGGCAAGAAAATCGCAATCATTGAAGGCCGCGATGCGGCTCTGGCAGCCGCAGAGGCCTATAAGCTCGAAACGGTCAGCGTTCACTAAAGGATTGCTGGGATGACCCGATCTGGGGGTTTGTGACCATCAGCATAGGTTTTGATGTTGATAATCACTTTTTCACCCATCTCGACCCGGCCCTCAACGGTGGCTGAGCCCATATGTGGGAGCAGGATGACATTGGGCAGGCCAACCAGGTCTGGATTGACCTTTGGCTCGCGCTCAAAAACGTCCAGCCCTGCCCCAGCGAGCTTTCCAGCCTTGATGGCGCGCGCGAGCGCGGCCTCATCAATCACCTCGCCGCGGGCGGTGTTCACGATAAAGGCGTCTTTCTTCATCAGGTCTAGCCGACGGGCGTTCAGGAGGTGGAAGGTGGCCGGCGTATGCGGGCAATTGACCGAGACAATGTCCATGCGCGCCAGCATCTGATCCAAGCTGTCCCAATGGGTCGCGCCGAGATCCTGCTCGATATGGCGCGGGACAGGCTTGCGGTTGTGATAGTGGATCTGCAGCCCAAAAGCCTGCGCGCGGCGGGCCACGGCCTGTCCGATCCGGCCCATGCCGATAATGCCAAGGCGCTTGCCTGCCAGCCGGCGGCCCATCATCCAGGTTGGCGCCCAGCCATCAAACTCGCCCGCTTCCATCAGGGCGATGCCCTCATGCAGGCGGCGTGGAACCGCCAGGATCAGCGCCATCGTCACGTCAGCTGTGTCATCCGTGAGGACGCCGGGCGTGTTGGTGACGGTAATCCCGCGCTGCACAGCGCTCTGAACATCAATATTGTCAACACCAGCGCCAAATTGCGCGATCAGGCGCAGCTGCTCTCCGGCTTGGGCGAGGATGCGGCCATCAACCTGATCTGTGACCGTGGAGACCAGAACATCAGCGCGTTTGACGGCGTCAGCAAGTTGCTGGGCGGTGAAGGCTGTATCCGCTTCGTTTAGCTCGGTATCGAACAATTCCTTGAGGCGCAGTTCCACCGCATCTGGCAAGCGGCGTGTCACGATGACCTTCAAACGTTTGTTCGGCATGGAGTCTCACTTTCTATGACATGCGCTTAGCAAAGCAAACGCACATCGCCAATGCACGGTTTTACCTCAGATTCATTGGTTTGCGCAAAAAAGCAGTATGACAGCGCTATTTCTCCGTATGATTGCTCTGATTGGCTTTGTCTCGCTTATGCCGAGTGCGGGTCCTCTCGCACAGCAAGTGGGTGAGGTGGTCAAAGTCAGTCGCTTTTCTGGTAAGCCTGTGCCGCGGTTTGAATCTCTGCGCTATTCGGCGGTGCATGGTCGTCAGGGACCGAACCTCGATCATCCGATCTTGTGGCGCTATGAACGCGAAGGGCTCCCAATGCTGATTGTGCGCGAGACGCATGGCTGGCGCCGTGTACGCGACCCCGACGGCGATGAAGTCTGGATGCAGTCCCGCATGCTTTCAGGCGCCCGAACGGCTTTGGTGACGGAAGATGTGGAGCTACTGCGCAAGCCCGATATGGACGCCACTGCGCGCGCAAAAGTGAAATCTGGCGTTATAGCTGAGTTGGAAATCTGCACTGAAGGTTGGTGTGAGGTCAAGATCGACCGTAAATCAGGCTGGATTCCGCAAGATGTGCTCTGGGGAACGGAGCTTGGAACCGGAAAGCTCTAGGCCAAAAAGCTTGCCGCAGCGATATCTTAGGGTTAACACGCCGAGCTACACTGGCGCTAAACCAGCGCGATTCGAAGCAATGAGGGCAGATCCATGAGCGGACCGCACGATTATCACACGCCACAATCCTCCTATTCAAAGGAAGATTTGCTCAAATCTGGCGCCGGCGAGCTGTTTGGTCCGGGCAATGCGCAACTTCCAATTCCCCCAATGCTGATGATGGACCGGATTCCGGAAATCTCTCTGGATGGCGGCGAGTATGGTAAGGGGCATGTTGTAGGCGAGTTCGATATCAATCCCGATCTCTGGTTCTTTAAATGTCACTTCCCCGGTGATCCGGTAATGCCGGGTTGTCTTGGCCTTGATGCGATGTGGCAAGCGGTTGGGTACTGGCTGGGCTGGTCCGGGTCGGCGGGCAAAGGCCGCGCGCTAGGCGTCGGCGATGTGCGCTTTACGGGCGAGATTCTGCAAACGACCAAGCTTGTGCGCTATGAGATTGATATGAAACGTGTACGCCGTGGAAGATTGATCCTGGGTATTGCAGATGGACGCGTCTTTGCAGATGGCGAGAAGATTTATACGGCGAAAGATATGCGGGTCGGCTTGGTCGATAAATCTGGCGCTAAATCTGCCTAGGGGACCCAGATCGTATAAGTCACTTCGGCCTCAACCTCGTAAATGCCTTCTGCAAGGTTGGTATGCCCGGTATGAAGAGAGTAGCCCTGCCAGCTTCCTAGGGTATAGACGACATCGAAACGCACCGATTGATCCGCCAAAGATCCTGGCGATGCGGCTGTGCGTTGATCACCTGTAAAGACGGTGGTCGGAGACCGCATATTATACAGGTTTGAGACTGTGGCGACACCGCCAGCTGGGCCGCCCGTATGTGGCAATTGTGAATTCGCACCGAACGCGATTTCAGTATTACCCGTTTGGGTCACGCTCATATCCCAGAAAATTTTCTGCATGACGCTATCGTTTCGGCCGACCACTCTTAGGGACTGCGCATCAATATTGAAGGGCGTGTTTGAGGCAACATAGAAGCTCGAGCGGGTTACGCTGTCGCGCAGACCAAGGCGGGTTGCGCCATTTAGCTCAAACGCATTGAAACTATCGCCGCTATCGGTGACGCCATTATTGTTCGAATCGATTGTACCATTGCCATTTGGCGAGCTACGCACATTGAAAACACGGCTTTGGACTTCATCCAGGCTGGAGCTGTCAAAGGCTGGTAGGAGTGTTCCGGTGACAACAGAATGCACATCTGCGCCAATAAGGTCGCGGTCTACCCCGGCGCCAGTTTCAGTATCGAGAATGAAGTCTGAAATGATCGGAACGCTGCCATCAGCGGTTGCAGCCCAGACAACGACCAATCCTGTCACGTCAAAATGCGCGCGATCCTCTATATCGGCCGCGGCCATGCCGGACACGCTGAAGAGCCCAAGACTGAAGATTGCCCGCCAAATCAAAAGAGAAAACGCTCCTGTTCAACGAATGTTTTACAAGAGTGGTCTGTAGAAGTGATTTAAAGACTAGGATCGGCTTGAGCGACTGTTTTAACGGCTGATTCAGCATTCTTCATGGAACGTAGACGGTATAAACCATCTCGACCTCAAAATCGAATGTCCCGAGTGAGAGGTCGTAGCCGCCAAGGTTGGCCGCGCCGATAGAATATTCAGCGTCAAACCGCACCGATTGTTCGGCAATACTGCCCGGCGCGGCGGCTGTCCGCTGGTCCCCGGTGAAAACGTTCTGTGCGTTTCGCAAATCCCAGAGACGCAAGCTATTGGCGAATCCAGAGCTTGCGCCGCCTGAATTTGGAAGCTGCGCGCGATCGCCAAAGGCAATCCCGCCATCTTCACCTGACAATGTCGCAGACAGCTGTACGCGCGTAATCAGGAGCAGGATGAATTCAGTAAATGTACTTGGCGTAAAGGCTTGCGCATCAATCGCGAACGGGACGTTAGAAGCGATATAGAAGCTGGAATACTGCCGGGTCGCATCGACCCGCGCATCTGACAGGTTGGTGACGCCAAATGATGTGAACGCATCAGCGCCTGTCACCCGGCCATCGCCGTCTATATCTGTATTTATCGTGCCGCGATCAGTGTTCGTCAGCACAAAAGGAATGCCACCTGTCGCGGTTGAGGAAGAATCCTGCGTTGCCGACAAAGTGCCGGTCACGACCGTATGGGCATTCCCCGCGATGAGATCCGTGTCACCTGAGCCAGCCGCGCTGGTGCCAGTTCCGCGATCCAGCACAAAATCGGCCACGACCGGAACATTACTTGCCGCGTCAGCCGCCCAGACAATCACCACACCTTCAACATCAAAGTTTGGTCTGTCCAAGACTTCGGCGCTCATAAAGGGTGCTGCCAAAGCTGTAACTGTAGCCAGCATTACTGCTCTGAAAATATACTCCGCCATGTCCATGAGATATTAAGGCAAGGCTAAGAAGGCCTTAAGACATATGTAATTAGTTGGCGCGGACGATCAGCGCGGGGGTTTGGGCCCCTGTCCATGTCAGTTCAATTGCGAGCGCTTGACTGATGGGTGTCCCCTGCCGCGCGGCTGTTTTCGTGGTCTGTACGAAGAGGGTGCCTGCGCCAGAGACGGTTGAAGCATTTTGTGCATTAGGGCCTTGGGCCACGACGCGAGCTGTAATGATCTGGGTGGGATCGAGGCTTTCAATGGTGAAGCCGGTATTGCTGGCGACCTGAATGGTTTTTGTTTGGCTGTGCGAGGTCATCTCTGTGGGCGCGGCTTCAAGACGGCCGCTGCCAAGATAGTTTGCAGGCTCTATTATAGCGCCCTTGGTCAGGGTGACCTGATGGTTTTGTCCGACCAGTTTGCCGTCTTCCCAAACCATAACCAGGCCTGTTTGCTTGAATTTGATCCGGTCAACATTGCTTGCAGAGGCTGGCGCAGCAAACAGCGCCGACATCAGGCCGATCGCAAGACATATTCGGATAAACTGGAGCAGAGCGGACCTCGTTAGAGTTAAATCGTGTTAAGCACATGATTCGCTCTGCATGATCTATGCCTGTCCCGGCAGAGCCGCCCGTCTGCCTCGCTGTGCCTGATGCTGTCATGGGGATTATCGCTTCAAAAGCGCTATTGCTTGACGCTAGGCCCGCGCGCGAATAGCCCTCTGTTCAAACATGACACAACAGGAGCACAGGCGATGGCTGACTATGGAAACATGACCCCGGGAACTCTAATGGCGGGCAAGCGCGGCATTGTTATGGGCGTTGCGAACAAGAACTCGATCGCTTGGGGCATCTCCCAACAATTGGCCGCACAAGGCGCTGATATCTGCTTCACTTATCAAGGTGAAAGCCTGGAGCGCCGGGTCCGTCCGCTGGTTGAAAGCATTGGCATGGATTTCATGGTTCAGGCGGATGTCACCGATGATGCGAGCATGGACGCTGCTTTTGCTGCGGTGAAAGACAAATGGGGCAAGATTGATTTCCTGGTCCACTCGATTGCCTTTGCGGGCAAGGACGAGTTGCAAGGGTCGATGGTTGCCAATACGACACGTGAAGGCTTTGCGCGTGCGATGGATATCTCGGTTTTCAGCTTTATTGATGCGTCCCGCCGGGCCAGTGAGATTATGCCGGATGGTGGGTCCATTATCTGTATGACTTACCTTGGCGCCGAACGAACGGTGCCGAGCTATAATGTTATGGGTGTGGCCAAGGCTGGGCTTGAGGCCTCAACCCGCTACGCTGCGCGTGATCTTGGCGCTCAAGGCATTCGTGTCAATGCAATCTCGGCTGGCGCAATGCGGACATTATCCCTCGCGGGTATTCGCGGCGGGAAGAGCCTGATGGGTACGGGCAAGGACTGGTCGCTGCTGAAAGAAGATACACGGATGGAAGGTGTCGCAGGCTGTGCGTTGTATCTGTTGTCGCCGCTGGGACATTCGATTGCCGGTGAAGTCCTGCATGTGGATGCAGGCTTCCACGCGGTGGGTGTGCCAGAGCTGCCTGAGGAGTCGTAATGGCCGCAAAACTGTTCATTTGGGTCGGGCACCCGCGCGCCGACTCTCTCAGCCACGGGATGGCCGATGCCTATCAGAATGGGGCTGAGTCGCAGGGGGCTGAAGTGCGGCGCATGCATCTTAGCGACATGGATTTCGACCCTGACCTGACCGAAGGTTATTCCCAGCGTAAAGATCACGAACCCAGCCTGACACAATGGCAAGAGAATATTCTCTGGTGTGACCATACTTGCTGGGCCTATCCGCAGTGGTGGGGCGGTATGCCAGCCAAGATGAAGGGCGTGCTTGACCGGGCCTTCCTGCCAGGTTTTGCCATGAACTATCACGAAGACGATCCATGGTGGGATAAGCTTCTCAAAGGGCGCAGCGGCGATGTTCTGATGACGTCAGATGCCCCGGCTTGGTTCGATCAGGTGATGTATGGGCGACCCGCTGCGAAACAGGTCAAAAAGCTCGTCATGGAATTTTCCGGCATTAAGCCCGTGCGGGTTTTGCAAGTTGGGACGGTCAAAACAGCCAAGGACGCAAAAATCCAGAAATGGCTGCGCAAAGCCTATAATTTGGGCGCGGACGCAGGGCGGCGCTAAGCGCTTAGACGCATTTAGTCGCCTGTTTTGGCTTCTAAACCGAGCGCAGCCAGCATATCCATGTCCCAGCTCTCGGCCTCATTGTCATACAGCTCGAACGTGTTGCTATAGGACCAGAGACACCATGGGATATCGTTCGCTTCCATTTCGATACGGACAGCTTCCGCCCATTTCACCCGCTCAGCATTATCAATCGGGGCATTGGCGCCAAACTCACCAGCGAAGATCGGCCTATTGGTCTTTTTTCTGTACTCAGATGCAATCTGCCCAGCCTCACGAAGTTGTTCGCGATCTGCAGCGCTGCTCCAGCTACGATCACCTTTTGGCATGCTATCCCCGAGCCAAAAGGCCTTTTGGTGTGTGAAGTCAAAGGGGTCATAATAGTGGAACGTGTAGACAATATTATCGTCTGGTGGGGCAATATTGGTATCGAGCGTCTTGATCCCTGACCATTCATCCCCGCCTAAAATGATGATGCGATCTGGGTTGGCCTTGCGGATAATCTCAACGCCCCGTGTCTGGGTTTGGCGCGTAAGGTCGCCTTTAAGGGCATTATGCGGTTCATTCAGGGTCTCGAACCAGAGGCTGTCCGGCGCGTCACTAAAGTGATCTGAAATCTGGACCCAGGCGGCTTCATAAGCGGGCATTGCTGCTGCGGGGTCTTCAACAATTTCCTCATTGTGGTGCATATTCAGTATAACATTGAGGTCTGCGGCAAGGGCGGCTGTCACGGCTGTATCAACCTTAGCCAAGAAGTCCGGGTCAATGGCGTATTCGGGCGCGTCTGTCATATAGTCGGTCCAGCGCACTGGAATGCGCACAGTGTCAAAACCTTTGGCGCGGATCGTCTCAAAATCGTCAGGGTTTATCGGTTTGCCCCAAGGCTCGCCTGCCGGGGCCTCAAAGCTGTTGCCCATATTTACACAGCGCTGCATGTCAAAGGCTACAATCTGGGGTATAGGATCATCCGCCAAGCTTGCGGGACTAACAGCGCAAGCGGCTAAAGCCAGAGTAGAAACGGCGCAATAGACACTTAAGCGGCGTAAGTTCATGAGATCCTCCGAGATGTGTAGCTGATCATGATAGCGCTCACATCCCGGCGTAGGAGTCAATTCAACCTAGGTCCTGATTGTTTTGCGTTACAGGGTACGAATTGACAGGAATTCATTCCGGTCGCTAGGTCAGTTTTATGAAAACCAGTGCTGAAACCCATGTCCCTTTAGGTGATTTCCCGACTTATCCTGAGGCTGAAATGCAAGCGCGGGCGATAGCGTTTCATACGCAGATGCAATCGCGCCGTTCAGTGCGGAGCTTTAGTTCGAAAGCTGTACCGCAGGAGATTATCGAGCAATGCGTCCTGACAGCAGGCACAGCGCCAAGCGGGGCCAATCATCAACCCTGGTATTTTTCCTGTGTCGGTTCAGACGCTAAGAAGCGCGAAATACGTGTTGCAGCCGAAGCTGAAGAGCGTGAGTTTTATTCTGGGCGCGCCGCTCAGGACTGGTTGGACGCGCTCGCCCCCATCGGAACAGATGCTGAAAAGCCTTATATGGAGATCGCGCCTTGGCTGATCTGTATCTTTGCGCAGCGCAAAGGCGGTGTTCGCGCAGGGGATGAAAAAAAGAACTACTATATCCATGAGAGCGTTGGAATTGCCACGGGAATGCTAATTTCAGCGTGCCACAATGCAGGACTTGCAACCTTAGTCCATACACCGAACCCAATGAAGTTTCTAAACGGTATTTGTGGACGACCAGAAACAGAAAAGCCGTTTCTCATTCTGGTTGCGGGCTATCCGGCAGATGATGCGATGGTGCCCAAGCACGCATTGGTCAAAAAACCAGTGAGTGACGTGGCTAGCTTCCTGTAGGCGACATGACCGTGAAGGCCGGGCCTGTTGGGTAAATCCACTCAACAATCCTGGTGCCAGAGCCATTTTGGATCTTGTTTACAATGTTTTCTGCGCGCACGCGCAAATTCACGTCGCCGCGTAGACCCTGCGGAAGAGTGCTATTCTCAAGATTATCTGGCGATGCATCCCTTGAGATTGCCAGATTACTGACAGACCAGCCTTGCACCGTAGCGGTAATATTAAGTCGCTCACCTGCTGCAATTCGGAGAGGAATAGGTTTAGACAGCTCTCCAGCTTGTTTTGCAAAGACCTGTGTGACGTAAAACCCGGTATCGGTTCGCGCAACACCGACAGCAATATGGGTCATTTCGGGGTCGAGTATATTGCGTCTATGTCCTTCGCTTTGCATCAGCTTTGTATGCAAATCATTCGTGACAAGACTTCGAGTTGGAAATTTGAATCCAGGTGCATCACGGCATGAAATCGTTATTCCCGCGCCGTTCAAGCACTGCGCAGGGCCGAACTGAGCAACATTCTCAGCAGATCCAGCGGTGAGAAGTGTTCGGTCAAAGGCGGCCAATCGAAACACATGGCCTTTGCCGCGAGGTGTTTTGTGCCCGAAAAAGCCATTAAACCCCATATCGAGGCTATGATAACGCGCTGCGGGGCGCATTGTGGCTCGGGTTTTCAAGGTATTGAGGCCCCGCTTGCTACGCTCTTGGTTGATCTTGTTGATGAAGCTGCGTTCAATTTCTGCATCGTAGCGAAACGTATCAGGCGCGTTTGTCAGGCAGGCTTGCCCGTTCTCAGCATAGTCTGCGAGGACACTTGCGCGCTTGGCCGTCGCCATCTCACACGCAAAAGCGGGCAAAGAAAGGCTCATGAAGCTCAATAGAAGGAGGATGATTCTCAGCATTGGCAGGCAATCTAGCGAAAGATGGCCTAAAGCACACCCTCAGTATGCAGCCTGGCTGTGATCGGGGCGAGCATACGGTCAATTGCTTCCGCACTGGCGCGCACCTGCCCGTAGGCGGGTAGGCCCTCATCGGCGATAACGAGGTCTGCCTCAAACATGGCAGGATAAGTGTGGCGGTAATGGGCGGCGCGAACGGTGCCGAGATATTGTGACAGGACGCTTTCAACACTGCGGCCGCGTTCCAGAACGTCGCGTCTTAGCCTACGCGCCAGGCGCAGATCGTCAGGCGTATCGACATAGATTGAGAGATCAATCAGACCCTCAAGGGCCGGGACCGACAGGGCGTGAATCCCCTCCAGGATAATTATTGGAGCGGGTACGATGGTCAGGGTTTCGGCTTTACGATCATGGCGGTCATAATCGTAAATCGGCTGCTCTATGGTCTTACCGGCTTTCAGCTCCGCCAATTGGCGCGCCATAAGCCGGGTTTCCTTGCTGATTGGGTCATCGTAATTCACATCGGCTATGATGTCTTGCCGTTTGGCTTCGGTATCGGCCGGGCCATAATGGCTCATCGGCCAATAATAGCCATCTTCATGAAAGGTCACGACGCCTTTATCCTGGCAGATCTTACATAAGGCGTCTGCCACGGTCGATTTTCCGGACCCAGAGCCACCCGTCAATGCAATAAGATAAGGCGTAAAGGCCGTCACGGGCGTTTAATCCTCGCCCTCAGTCAGCGGAACCGCATAAAGCTCCAAACGGTGATCGACGAGTTTGTAGCCGTGTTGGCGCGCGATCTCTTCCTGAAGCCGTTCAATCTCTTCATTGTGAAACTCAATGACTTTGCCGGACTTCACGTCGATGAGGTGATCATGATGCTCATCTGGCACCTCTTCATAGCGCGCCCGACCATCACCGAAATCATGGCTTTCGATGATGCTATACTCTTCGAAAAGCTTGACGGTTCGGTAGACTGTCGCAAGCGAGATATTCTTGTCGACAGCATTGGCGCGGCGGTGCAGCTCCTCAGCGTCAGGGTGGTCATCAGCTAAAGAGAGTATGCGGGCAATGACGCGGCGTTGCTCCGTCATGCGGAGGCCTTTTTCGGCGCAGAGTTTTTCCAAACGATCCATGGCACCCCTCTAGCGCTGAATGGCTAAGGCTGTCCACCCATGTTGCGGGACATCAGAATAGCGTCTGCATGGTGTCCGTCGGCGCGGCGATAATAACCCGGGCGGCGGCCATCCTCTGAAAAGCCAAGGCTCTGATAAAAAGCAATTGCGCCCTTATTGGTTTCAGCGACGTCCAGAAGCCAGCGGTTTAGGCCTTGGGGCTGTAGGTAATGTTCAATCTTTTGCAATAAAGCCTGCGCCAAGCTCTGGCGTTGATACACTGGATCTGTTGCCAAGGTTAGGATTTCGGCCTCGCTGGGGATAAACTGGATCAAAGCGAAGGTTTGCAGTGTTTCGGCGCTGGAGAGTGCAAAGCCAAAGGTCGCGGAGGCGCTGATGAGCGTGCTGAACTCTGCTTCAGACCACTGCGCAGCTGGATGAAAAGCTTTTCTGTGGAGGCTTGCCATCGCTTTGGCGTCAGCTTCGGTCAGGGTCCGGAAGACAGTCATACCTTGGATTTGGGCTTTGGCAGCGCAGCGTCAGGGGCCCGCGCATATGTGGGCGATGGCGGGTTTGTTGCGGGATCAGCGCTGGCTGCACGCTGAGCCGCTATTGCGGCAGAGGGCGCTGCGGGATGAACTTTCAGGTTCGTATTGTGCAGCGTCAACTGATCCGCATGGCCATAGATCATGTGAGGATGTGCCTCAACAAGCGCGGCGAGATCTTCGAGACGCATCTCTGCGGCCGGGCCTGTTGCGGCGCCCGTTCGGAAGGTCTGCATCCAGTATGTGATGTCAGGCATCCGCTTTTGGGCGGGCAGGGCGACAATCGCCGATCCTTGCTGGCCTTCAGGTAAGGCGGCTTCCAGTGTGGTGATGCCGATGCAGGGAATTTTCAAGGCGAGCGCCAGCCCCCGCGCAAAGGCGACCCCCACTCGAACGCCGGTAAAGCTGCCTGGCCCGGTAATAACAGCAATCCGGTCGAGCTGGCTGAGCTGTGCCTCTGCGCTTTCCAAAATATTCTGCGCGAGCAAAGGAAGTCGCGCATCTTGCCCTCGCTGCATCTCTTCGCGCAACTCAGATAGGGTTTCACCATCCCGCATAAGGGCGAGTTCGCAAGCCGGGCCGGCTGTATGGATGGCTAGGATCAACACATCTGGAGCCTAGAGAATTTGGCAGGCATCTTCGAAGGCCAGCCGCGGGCTGCGTGGAAAGATTGTCGCATCATCACCGCGGCCAATGTTGCACAGCCAGTTTGAGCGCCAAGTCTTGGTTTCCTCAGCGCTAAGGAAAAACTCCTTGTCGACGCCCGCATTGTCAAATCCAGACATGGGTCCGCAATCCAGACCGAGTGCACGGGCCGCAAGCATCAGATAAGCGCCTTGCAGCGTTCCGTTACGGATTGCAGTTGTCGTGCGATTGTCGTCGTCGGCAAACCATGCTTTTGCGCCTGGATTGTGCGGGAATAGTTCTGGGATTTTCTCGTGAAATTCCAGATCATGCGCACAGATCACGACCCATGGCGCACTCATGGTTTTATCAACATTACCTTCAGAAAGAAACGGACGCAGGCGTTCCTTGGCCTCTGTCGATTGCAGGAAGGTAAACCGCGCCGGAGAACAATTGGCGCTGGTCATACCCATCTTGGTCAGATCATAGGTGGCGCGGATCAAAGTTTCCGGAACACTTTCATTGGTCCAGCCATTATAAGATCGGCCGCTCCGCCAAATCTGGTCCAGAGCATAATCGTTCACAGGGTTCTTGATCATAGCGCGGGTCTCCAACCTAATTCGCAATACAGTTTGGGTATGCGGGCATTGCGTTCAAAAAGAAAGACCAGCGGCGATTTCGGTCTGTAGCGAATGCTGCTTAGGACGCTGGGGCAGACCTTGCCAATGCCAGCTTGCGACGCCAGACAGTATTGAGACGTAAACGGGAGATAATCGGCATGATCAAACGCATTCTATTGAGTGTGGGCACCGCCCTGTTCTTGCTGATCGGCATTATCCTGTTTCGGACTTTCACCTATGGCGGGCCGTCTGGAGATGTTCGCGAGATTGCGTTGCCACAAGTTCCGGAAATAGATGTAGATCGGGCTGCGCGGCATCTAAGTGAAGCAATACACTTTGAGACCATCACGCTGAATGCGGGTGACCCGCTAGAAGGGCGCGAAGGCCCTTGGCTCGATATGCAAGCCTGGATGGAAGCGACATACCCGGCTTTTCATGCTGCTGCTCAAAAAGAAACCATTTCGGGTGGCTATAGCCTCCTATTTACGTGGTCAGGATCAGATACCAACCTGAAGCCACTGCTGTTGATGGCGCATCAAGATGTCGTGCCCGTTAATTTTGGAACTATTGATGACTGGGACGCGTCACCTTTTTCTGGCGAGATCAAAGACGGCTATATTTATGGCCGCGGCGCGATTGACGATAAAGGCTCAATGGTTGGCCTGTTAGAAGCTTTGGAGGCATTGGCGCGGGACGGCTTCCAGCCCAAACGTACGATCCTGCTCATGTTGGGCCACGATGAAGAAGTGTCTGGGTCCGGAGCCTCTAATGGTATTGAGCTGATTGAAGACCGTGGTCTCATTCCTGAAATGGTGCTCGATGAAGGCTTTATGGCGATTGAGAACAACCCTTTAACAGGCAAAACACTTGCCTTTATCGGAGTTGCCGAGAAAGGGTATCTCACCGTCAAGATCACTGTATCCGCTGAGGGCGGACATAGCTCAACGCCGCCGCGTAATAGCGCAACCATCCAACTTTCACGTGCTTTATTGGCTCTGGAAGAGAATCAAATGCCGTCAGACTTGAGCAAAGAACCTGTCAAAACGCTCTTTGAATCTGCGGCATCCGACATGCCTTTCACGCAGCGTATGGCCTTTGCGAATACATGGCTTTTTGGCGGTATGATTGAAACCGCCGCTGCTAATAGTGCGCCCCTGAATGCGATGATCCGCACGACAACGGCGCCAACAATGCTGACGGGTTCAGCAAAAGAGAACGTTCTGGCTCAACGTGCCACTGCGATTGTTAATTTTCGCATCCATCCCAATGATACCGAAGATGATGTCATTGCGCATATTGAGAATGTGACCGACGATATTGAAGGCCTGGTGATTGAGCGTGGCACTAGCGGTATACGGGGTGCGGGGGCGTCACAAATTAGCCCAATGGATAATGCTGCGTTCGCGATTCTGCATGCTGTTGCGAAAGACACAACGAATGGCGCTAGCGTCGCCCCCGGCCTTGTTCTTGGGGCAACGGATAGCCGCTATGCCAATCGTATCACAGATAATGTCTATCGCTTCATGCCCGCCCTAATGACGCTGGATGAACTGTCAGGCTTTCACGGCACAAATGAGCGGCTTTCGGTTGAGAATATGGGCCGCCTGTCAAAAGGCTATGCCCAGATCATTCTGGCGATGGATGCCAATGCCGACTAGCGCCTAGAGCGCTTCTATCACCGCGTCGCCCATCTCAGTGGTGGAGAGCGCACCGCCCAGGTCTTTGGTTCGCGCGCCGTTTTCGAGCGCTTTGCCGACCGCAGCGAACAGTCTGTCTGCCAGATCAGCCCGGCCAAGTGACCAGCGCAGGGCCATTTCCAGTGATAGGATTGCTGCGCACGGATTGGCGAGGCCTTGCCCGGCAATGTCTGGTGCAGAGCCATGCACGGGCTCATAGAGGCCCGGCTTGCCCGCTGCGCCGAGGGAGGCGCTTGGCAGCATGCCGATAGACCCGGTCAGCATGGCGGCTTCATCAGAAAGGATGTCGCCAAACAGGTTACCTGCGAGAATTGTATCGAATTGCTTGGGCTGTCGCACCAATTCCATCGCGCACGCATCGGCGTAAAGATGGCGCAGCGTAACGCCTTCGCCCTCAGCTTCGTGCAGCGCTGTTACGGTGTCGCGCCAGAAAAGGCCGCTTTCCATAACGTTGGATTTTTCTACCGAGCAGACCTCGCCGCCCCGCCCCTTGGCAATTTCAAAGGCGACACGTGTGACGCGCTTGATCTCGGCTTCGGTATAGCGAGAGGTCTCAAACCCATAGCTGGTTTCCATCGGCCCCGGGACAATGCCGCGCGGCTCGCCGAAATAGACACCTGAGGTCAGCTCACGCACGATCATGATGTCGAGGCCTTCAACGATTTCGCGTTTCAGGCTGGAGGCGTCGACCAGAGCCGGGAAACAAAAGGCTGGGCGCAGGTTTGCGAAAACGTCCATGCCTTTGCGCAGCTGCAGCAAGCCCATTTCGGGCCGCAAGTGACGCTCAGCGCCAAGCCACTTTGGCCCGCCAACCGCGCCGAGCAGAACGGCGTCAGAAGACTTGGCCTGTACCAGGGTGTCGACCGTAAGCGGCTCGCCATGCGCATCGATAGAAGCGCCGCCGACAAGACCTTCTGTAAAGCTGAGGTCCGGGGCCAGAATTTCGGCAACCCGGCGCGCTTCGCCGATGACTTCAGGTCCAATTCCGTCGCCGGGTAAAAGCAGCAAGGTTTGCGTCATAAGAAATCTCCGCAGCGAAAGGGTTTCGCGCCATAAATCAGGTTGAACAGATCAAGTCACTGCGACTTAGAGGGGCAAAGGCTCCGGCTCGGCTTCATACATGCGAACTTGCAGATCTTGCGGGCCAATTTGAGCCAAGGCGGCTCTGAAGACTGCCATATGCGGTTCGGAAAAGTGACTGATGAGGGCGGCTTTATCTTCCCATCGCTCAATGATCCGCATGCGTTGGGGATCAAGCAAGTCAATGCTGTACGCATATTCGATACACCCGGCTTCTGCGCGGCTTGCCGTAACCATCGCCTCCATTACCGGGCGAGCCTTTTCCCATCCGCTATCTGGGATGCGGGCACTGCCTTCAATAATAATCATTCAACAACCTTGATGGGCAATTCCAAAGTCTGGCTCACGTCTTCTGGTGAGCGTTCATAGGACAGAGTGACGGTTGTTTTGCCTTTGGCGAGGCCTTTGAGCACAAATAGCTGATGCCCGCCAACGCCCGTCATGCCTTCAGGTGCAGGGTCGCTATAATAGTCCTCTGAGACCAGTTCGACCAGAGTGCTGTCCATGTCCTTCAGGTACCAAAAATAGCCTGTGGTTGGGTTGGAATCGAGCTTGAGGCGTAGCTCTCCGCCGGGCCGCAGGGTTGTCTTGGTTCCGCTGTCCGGATCCGTCACCGTCTGGACTTTTGCGGCGCCTTCGAGCCCGCGAACTTCTGGCTTGGTGTTCATCACATCGGGAATACAGGCGGCTAGAAGGCCTAAAGATAGTCCAAGGGCTAGTAGGTGTTTCATGAGGCGGTCTCCAACCAGGGTGTCGCCAGCTTTCGCTGTGTTTCATAGGCTTCAATGGCGTCTTCGGCTTGCAGACTGAGCGCGATATCATCAAGGCCTTTAAGCAATTTCTCGCGGCGGCCTTCATCATAGTCAAAGCTATGGCTCTCCCCATCCGGGGTGGTGACGGTTTTGGTCTCAAGGTCAATCTCAAACACGCTATTACTGCCGCCAGCTTCAGCGGCCAGTTGTTCACAGACCTCAAGTGGGAGAGCGACGGCCAGAATACCGTTCTTGCCGCAATTATTGTAGAAAATATCGGCAAAGCTTGGGGCAATGACGCAGGTAATGCCCTGATCCAGAAGCGCCCATGGCGCGTGCTCACGTGAAGAGCCGCACCCAAAGTTCTCGCCAGCGATCAGAACACCAGCGGATTTGTAGTGTGGTTTGTTGAGAACAAAATCAGGGTTGAGCGAGCCATTACTGAGCGTTTTCAGCTCATAGAAAAGGCCTTCAGCCAGACCAACTCGCTCTGTCGTCTTCAGGAACTGTTTCGGAATGATCATGTCGGTATCGACATTGGCCATCAGCTTACCCTTATCGGTTAGTGGCGCAGCAGTGGAGCGGAGTTTTGTAAACGCTTTCATGTGTGTCCTTTAGCGCGGGGTGTGGTGGATGAACAGAGTTGGCACGCCAAGCGTTCCGGTGCGGGCCGTAAACACGCGGCTGCCAGGCTTTCGCCCCGTGCGCATGTCGCTGATATCCAGTCCGGCCTGGCTGAGGCGGTCATGCGCGGCCTCAAGATTATCGGTTGCCCAAGTCAGCCCCCATAGAGTGTCATCGGCTGCCGGGTTGTGTGTGTCGCCTAAACGGTGGATGACTTCCAGTGTTAGCGCGCCTATGCGGAAGAAGAGGAAGCGGGTCTTCCACTGTTCTGCGGTACGATCGAGGGCAAACCGGAGCCCCAAACGCGCCCCATACGTGGCGACCGCGCGCTCCGGATTTGGCGTATTAATGACCAGATGATCGAGCGCTGTGATGCCGCCCTCGGGGTTTTTTTCAGGCTTTAGAGTGTTCTCTGGTTGCAAGATAAAGGTCTTTATTCCGGCCATTTTTGCGTCTGGGATGCGAAACCGGTCCCATTCTCGCATTTTACTGCTCGGAATGTCCGTGCTGACGGCATGACTTGGGTCAGAGGGTTGAAGCCCGCGCCGGGTCATCAGGTGATGATCGCCCTTAAGGTCGTCAGAACGATAGACGAGCGTTGTGAGCTTAGCGCCGTCAGCCGTCATATCCCGGAGTTTGTCAGCCACGTCGCCCTCGCCCTGCGGCGCCATCAGTTCAATCGACGTGTTTCCAGCCGTGAACAGTGCTGTAGCGACGCCTTCGCCCTCCGCATTCCAGTCAGGTCCGCGCCCGAACAGTGCGGTATAGTCGGCGATACCTGCGTTTATGTCCGGGCAGAGCAAAACAAAGTGATCGAGAGCCGTAATCATGCGCGAAGGGCTTCCAGTTTTTGCTTTTGCTGGCCATTCGCATCAAAGTTTGAGGAAGCAAGCCATGACTTAAATGCGGTCTTGATATCGGGCCAGTCTTCATCTGTCATCGCATACCAAGCGGTGTCCCGGTTCTGACCTTTAAGCACCATATCGTTACGAAAAATGCCCTCGAAGGCAAATCCAAAGCGGCTTGCGGCACGTTTCGAGGCTTCGTTTTCATTATGGCACTTCCATTCATAGCGGCGATAGCCAAGCTCATCAAACACGTGGGCGGCCATAAGAAACATCGCTTCGGTGGCTTCAGGCGTGCGCTTCAGGTCATCGCCAAAAGCGACACATCCAACTTCCGCGCTACCATGCGCCTCTCTGATGCGCATATAGCTCGCCATGCCAAGGATGTTACCGCCAGCTTTTTTGCGGATAACAAGCGTTTCCCAAGCCAGTTTCGCGCTTAAAGCGGTAAAACGGTGCTGAAACGTATCCTGAGCAAGGTATGGCCCATCTGGCATATAGGCCCAGATGTCCTTGTTGTTTGGTCCAGCGATAGCGGCGTAAAGGCCTTCTAGGTGGATGTCCCACTCTAAAGGTTCGAGCACAACACGCTGGCCCGGAAGCGGCCATTGCCCCGGACGTTGCCGCGAGGTCCAATCAGAGAGGGTCATCCCCCAATGACCCCTGTAATTGCAGCGCGTGCGGCCAAGTGCGGGCTCATCAAGTGTGTGCGTCCGCCGCGCCCTTGGCGGCCTTCGAAATTACGATTTGAGGTCGATGCGCAGCGCTCGCCGGGGCTTAGACTGTCCGGGTTCATGCCAAGACACATAGAGCAACCAGGTTCGCGCCACTCGAAACCAGCGGCCTTAAACACCTCGTCCAGCCCTTCAGCTTCAGCTTGGGCGCGCACAAGGCCGGAACCGGGTACGATCATGGCGCGAACGCCTGCAAAAACCCTGCCGGATTTTGCGACATCTGCAGCGGCGCGCAGGTCTTCGATGCGTGAATTGGTGCATGAGCCGATAAAGACGCGTTGAATGGGTGTTCCAGCGAGTTTTTGCCCTGCTTCCAGCCCCATATAATCCAAAGCGCGAGACGCCGCCATTTTCTTGACCGGATCAGTCATTTTGATCGGGTCCGGAAGGTTAGCGGAGAGGGCGATCGCCTGCTCCGGGCTTGTGCCCCAGGTGACTGTCGGTTCCACATCAGACGCATCAATCTCGACAATTTCGTCCCAGTGCGCGTCTTCATCAGAGAAGAGCGTCTGCCAATGACGTTGTGCGATTTCCCAAGCCCCTGCCTTCGGTGTTGAAGGACGGCCTTTCATATATTCGAAGGTTGTCTCATCCGGGGCGATCAAGCCGGCGCGCGCGCCAGCTTCGATCGAGAGATTACAAAGCGTCATCCGTCCTTCCATGGACAGATTGCGAATAGCCTCACCGCGAAACTCCATGACGCAACCTGTACCGCCTGCCGTGCCAATTTTAGCGATAAGATGCAGCGCAAGGTCTTTTGCTGTGATGTCTGGGTTTAGCGTGCCGCGCACTTCAATTGCCATGTTTTTCATTTTGCGGGCGCGCAGGGTCTGTGTTGCGAGCACATGTTCTACTTCGCTTGTGCCAATGCCATGCGCCAGTGATCCAAAAGCGCCATGCGTTGAGGTATGGCTGTCGCCGCAAACAATGGTCATTCCGGGCTGTGTACGGCCTTGTTCAGGCCCAACAACATGCACAATCCCATTATTGATATGTCCCATAGGGAAGAATTCGATGTCATATTCAGCAACATTGCGGGTCAACGCCGTCAGCTGATTGCGGGCTGCTTCGTCTTTAACGCCGGCGAGGCCAGCCGCTTGGTTTTCGGTTGGCGTGTTGTGATCTGCGACCGCGAGGGTCAAATCAGGCCGTCTGACGCCGCGCCCTGCGGCTTTCAAGCCAGCAAAGGCCTGTGGTGTTGTGACCTCGTGAATAAGGTGCAGGTCGATAAAGATAAGAGCCTCACCTGTGGCCGTGTCCTCATTGACCAGATGTGTGTTCCAGATTTTATCGTAGAGGGTCAGACGTGCCATGCTTTTAACTGCCTTTCATTACGGCGTTACTCAGCATGAGGACGCTGTATTCGCAAGTGCAACATCCCAAAACCGAAGAAAGCGCCGCAAAAAATGCAGCGCTCTCCAGGGGAGCCTGCTCCCGAATGAAGGTCGGAGGCAGGTACCAGTAAGTCGGCGGCCTTCTGCCGCCGACTAATTGATCGTGTCCTTAAAGTGGCTTCTGCCACTTGCCAGATTAGTTACAGTTACACGGTGCGCCGAGGTTGAGGACAACCAGGCTTGCGCGAACAGTCTCGTAACGTGTTGGGTTTGTTACAGTTTCTGTCGTTGCATTCACGCGGCGATACTCGATTGGCTGGATGATTGTGCGAACAACCGGCTGGTAGATGTCGCGCTGTGTCACGGCCTCGAAGTAGCTCTCGCTATACTCTTCCTGGAACTCTTCGGTGACTTGCGGGACATAGTTCACAACTGTTTCTGGAACCATGACGCTTTCAGTGCGACCTGCAAGTGTATCCGTTTCGTAGCGTGTCTCACGTGTTTCAGTTTCTGTACGGCCCTGGAGAACTTCGTTCACGACCGGCTGGATCGTTGTGATCACGACGGGCTGAATGATGTTGCGTGTGACCTGGTCGATATAGACATCTTCAACTTCCAGAACAGTCCGCTCTGTGACTTGTGGAATGATGTTTTCAACAACTTGAGGCGCTTCTTCTGTTTCAACGCGAACTGGAAGACGCTCTTCCTCATAACGTGTTTCTTCAGTGATGGTCTCAGTTGTTCCGCGCAGGATCTGACGCTCGATCGGCTGGATCGTTGTCACTGTGCGTGGCTGATAGACGTTACGCTCTGCAACATAAGGAACAGACATCTCTGTGTACTGCTCTTCAGTAACGGTTGTTACATCTTCGGTGATGTTCTCAACAGTTGCCGGGATTGCAATTGAGTTGCGTGTGGTCGGCGCTGTACGTGTTTCGTAGCGTGTTTCAGCTGTGACAGTCTCAACACGTGGGCGTGTGATACGGCGCTGAACTGGAACAACAGTTGTGCGCTCAACTGGCTGGATCACATCACGGCGTGCAACCACGTCATAATAAGTCTCTGTGATCTCTTCAGTGTTTTCGGTCGTCACTTGCGGGATGTAGTTGTCAATGACAGCAGGAACATCGTCGCGCTCATAACGGGTCTCTAGACGGTTGGTCTCAAAGACAGTGTCTTCGGTGACAGACTCAGTGCGGCCTTCCAGAACTTCACGTGTGATCGGCTGGATCATTGTGCGCTGGACGGGCTGAATAATCTCGCGGCGTGTGACAGCGTCGATATATTCTGTCGTTTCCTGAACTTCAGTGAGCGTTTCGATCTGCTCTTCTGTGTTCTCACAGCACATTGTTGTTTCAATAGCAGTTTGTGAACCGCCCATGTAACGTACGTCTGTGTTCGCACTATTTGCGCCGGAGCGGGCAATGATGTCGCGAATTTCGTCATCGCTTAGGATACGCTCAGATGTTGCAGACCCGCTACCTGTGTAGCGCTCTCCGGCAACCTGACCGTCCCAGCTAGAGCCATCGCCATCAGCGAAAGCTGTCATCGGAACCATAGCAGCAGCTACTGCACCGACAAGGATTGTTTTAGTGAACTTCATTTTGTCACCTTCCCCTTTCATGGCACTCGAGCCACAAAGTTAATACTTCAATTCAGGTGTCTCGAACCATTTCGGGACATCGCATTGCGCGACGCAAGTTTCACGCCTGTTGTTTCGTATATGTAATGATACAGCTGAAACCAACTGGATTCGCCCAAGACGGGAAAATCTACTGTAATTTCTTACCTATACGCTAGTTTTCAGGAGGTTTTGCTGAACGGAAGACAAAAGAGGCGGCTGAGTCCAAGACTAAGCCGAAGATCTGTTAACCATAAAGACTGCCTTTGTGCCAATCTGATACGAAAAAGCCCCGCACACTGTGCAGGGCTTTCAAATCTACATTGTTTGGAAGAGGTCTATGCTTCCTCACCGCCTTCAGAAGCAGCGGTTTCTGCAGCCGCTGCCTCAGCCGCTGCTGCGGCTTCCTCAGCGGCTTTCGCTTTCGCAGCCGTTTCGCGATCTTTCGCAGCTTCTTCGCGGCGTGCAACCTTTGCAGCATCGCGCTGACGGCGAAGCTCGGTCTTGGAAGTTGTGATTTCAGACACTTCCATACCGTGGCCAGTTGTCCGCTCAGCAATACGAGCAGATTTACCACGGCGATCGCGCAGATAGTAAAGCTTGGCGCGGCGAACGCGGCCTTTACGCTTGACTTCAATGCTCTCAATCATTGGAGAGACAACCGGGAAGACCCGCTCCACACCTTCGCCGAATGAAATCTTACGAACCGTGAAGTTCTCATTGATGCCTTGGCCAGCGCGGGCAATGCAGACGCCTTCATAGCGCTGAACGCGTTCGCGCTCACCCTCTTTAATACGCACGTTCACAGACAACGTATCTCCTGGGGAAAATTCTGGTATAGTTTTGCCTGCCGTGACGCGGGCAACTTCTTCAGCTTCAAGCTGTTCAATCATGTTCATCGTCCGTCTCCGACGCTCGCAAATTTGGTCCATTTCGGAAAGCAGCCCATAAATCGGGACGGCGGGCTTTTGTCAATGCCTCGCTCTGCTGATTCCTCCATTCCGCAACCTTTTTATGATTGCCTGAGGTCAGGACGTCCGGGGTTGGCCGATCTTCCCAGTCGCGCGGCAGCGTATAATGAGGGTATTCCAGCAGGCCTGAGCTGAAACTTTCATCCTCAACAGAGGCATGATTGCCAGCAACGCCGGGGATCAAGCGCAGGGTTGCTTCCAGCATCGCCATGGCCGCAACCTCGCCGCCTGCCAGGATAAAATCGCCGAGCGACACCTCAATCATGTTCCGGGATTCAATGACGCGCTCATCCAGCCCTTCAAAGCGCCCGCAAAAGAAGATTGCGCCGGGCCCCTTGGCCCATTTGCTGGCCATGTCTTGCGAGAACGGCGCTCCGCGCGGACTTGGATAAATCAGAGGGCGATTATCACGTGGGATACTGTCTATCGCAGCAGCGGCGACATCCGGGCGCAAGACAAGTCCTGCGCCGCCGCCTGCGGGGCTTTCATCTACCTGGTGATGCTTGCCCAGCCCAAACGCCCGCAATTGAACAGTTTCCAGTGCCCAAAGCTCGTTTTCCTGCGCCCGGCTCAGGATAGAAACCCCCAAGGGCCCCGGAAACGCGTTAGGATAGAGCGTGATGAAAGTCGCGTTGAACGTCATACTTTTATCCAACTGATAGGGCTAGAACGCGAGAGATAACCGAGCGGGGCTGGCCAGACTGCTCATGCAGGTGCGTAAAGGCCTCATCGACTTTCTTTAGCGCCGTTTTGCTCGTCGCGGTTGGTTTATCAAGCACGCCCTCACGGACGAGCGCAGCGCAGACATCTTTCGACGTGATCCAGCCATCATAGCCTGAAAAGCGAAGAAAATATTGTGCTGTCGCGCCGCCGAGCCGGGACCCATGTTTTCCAATGTGGTCAAGTAAGCCGGCTTGATCGTTACCTGGCCAGAGTTCCAAAAAGGAACCGAATGAGCCATTTTCTTTAGCCGTCTGTACCACAAAGCGGGCGTTTTCAATTGTCGCTTTGATTTTCTGCCCATTCCGCACGATGGCGGTGTCAGCTAATAGTCGGTGCATATCTTCATCAGAAAAGAAGGCCACGCGGTTGGGCTGGAATTGCTCAAAGGCCACTTCGAATCCCGGCCACTTATTGCTGATCACTTTCCAATTGAAGCCCGCGCTGAAGACGGCCTGTGTCATGACAGATAAATAGCGGTCATCACCGATGGCTTTTAGGTCCGGGGCTAAATGCAGGTTCGCGGCTTGTTCAAGCACAGCCGCGTATGAACCGTGATGTTGCGCTGCGAGGCTCAGAACTTCCTCAAAGCTACGCATGTACCTCATCCTTGTCGTCCGGAATTGGCATGACTTTGAGCCCGGTAATCTGATTACGGTTTCGGCGCGCAATGTCGAAGCGATAGCCATAGAACGCAAACCGCTGGCCGGGTTCCGGAATGGTCTGGGCTTCATGAATTACGAGGCCGGCAATTGTAACCGCTTCTTCGTCAGGCAGTTCCCAGCCTGTTGCGCGGTTGAGATCACGTATCGTGACACCGCCCTCAACATAGACAGAGCCATCGTCCTGTGGACGCACGCCGCGCACGACCACATCATGCTCGTCGCGAATGTCACCAACGATCTCTTCCAGAATATCCTCAAGGGTAACAAGACCTTGTAGCGCGCCATACTCATCAACAACCAATGCAAAGTGGCTACGCTTTTTCAGGAAGTGGTCGAGCTGATCTTCAGCGCGTGTGGTCTCCGGAATGAACCAAGGGTCGCGGCAAATTTCCAAGATGTCGAGACCGCTTGTCTTGCCATTATTGCCGACAATTGCTCGCAAAAGGTCTTTGACGTGCAGGATGCCGACAATTTCTTCCTGATCCCCCCTATACAGAGGCAACCGCGTGTGAGGACTCGCCAAGGCTTTGCGAACGATGGCTGACGGGCTCTGGTCAGCGTCGATCATTGTGATGTTCTTGCGGTGCATCATCACTTCTTCGACGGTCATGTCCTTAAGGTCGAGCGCGCCAACGAGGCGATGGCGGTTCTTTGCGTCCAAGCCTTCTTCTGAATGGTGAAGGTCAATCGTGCCCCGTATGTCTTCCTCAGCAGTTAGCGCATCATCCGGCGGTTTTACGCCGATGAGCCGCAATGTGGCATTCACGATCACTTGTATTCCGGCAACAATCCAGCTGGCGCCCGCCACGAGCCAGGAGATTGGCCGCACCACAGACATCGCCATCGTATCAGGGCGTGTAATGGCATAGGTCTTGGGCAAAACCTCAGCAAAGACCAGAACAAGCACGGTCATAAGCGCTGTCGCTATTGGCACGCCGCTTGGGCCGAAGAGGTCGATGAAAAGCGCCGTCGCCAAGGCAGATGCCAGAATATTGACGAGATTGTTGCCCAACAAAATTGAACCGATGAGGCGTTCCCGGTCCGAGATTAGCTTGCTGACGAGGCCCGCACGCTTATCCCCATCCTTTTCAAGTTGGTGAATTCGCGCGCGACTGGCCGCAGTGAGTGCCGTTTCGGAACCCGAAAAGAAAGCCGATAGGCCGATCAGTATAAGAATCGTGATAAGTGTGCCGATAATCATCAGCTTTGTTCCAGCTCCTGTTTTAGGAAGTCTCTGACATCTGCCAGATCTGCTTCCGGATAGATAAAGGCTTTCCCGATGCCTCTTGCAAGGATTAGCGGCACGCGTCCTGCGCGCACTTTCTTGTCTTGTTTCATCGCCTCAATCAATTGGTCTGCTTGGTAGGGTCCGCCTGCAAGCGCTGGCAGCTTTGTTTCAAGGCCGCTTTTGGCAATGAGCGCGTAACTTTGTTCGGCCTCATCCTTTTCCATAAGCCCAATGCGCGCTGAATACTTCAATGCTAATGCCATGCCGGTTCCAACCGCTTCCCCATGTAATAGGGTCGGCGCAAAGCCATTTGCGGCCTCAAGGGCATGTCCGAATGTATGGCCAAGATTGAGGAGGGCGCGAATACCGCCTTCACGTTCATCCTGCGCAACGATCCGTGCTTTTGCTTTGCAGGAAACGGCGACAGCTTCGGCGATCGCAGCTGGCTTGAGGTCTAAAACGTCATCCCCGTGTTGAGAGAGCCAGGCGCTGAAGGCCGGATCATCAATAAACCCGTATTTCAGGACTTCCGCATAGCCGGCGCGGCGCTCGCGTTCTGGGAGAGTGGCAAGCAAGCCAGTATCGGCGATGACAATTCTGGGCTGATAGAAGGCGCCGACCAGATTTTTGCCAAGTCCCGTATTAACAGCCGTTTTACCGCCAACAGAGCTGTCCACCTGCGCCAGAAGCGTCGTCGGGACTTGCACAAAACCCATGCCGCG
Source organism: uncultured Hyphomonas sp. (assembly GCA_964528975.1). Classification (GTDB taxonomy): domain Bacteria; phylum Pseudomonadota; class Alphaproteobacteria; order Caulobacterales; family Hyphomonadaceae; genus Henriciella. Next base: position 8,274 of record CAZGVG010000020.1, on the reverse strand, counting down.
CTTCATCAGCGAGGCGGCAAGACCTGTCAGGTCACCAATCACGCCGCCGCCAAAGGCGAGCAGCAGATCATCCCGACTTGCGCCATGTTCCAACAGCCAATCTAGCGTTTCCCCAAGGTCCTTCCAGTTCTTAGTGCTTTCACCGGGAGGCAGGACTTTGAAGATCACTTCGAAATGCGCGCTTGCAAAGGCCGAAATGACCGTCTCGCCGTGCAGGCCCCAGACGTTTTCGTCGCTGAGCAGGAAGACCCGCTGGCGCTTGGCAAACGGCATCATTAAAGATCCAAGCCGCTCAACCAGGCCATTTCCGATTAGAATATCATAACTTCGCGGGCCAAGCTCAACGCGAACGGTTCTTGGATCAGTCATTCTCTGCCAGGGTCCACTCATCAAGGGTGCTGATTATCGCCTCTACGGTTTTGGAGTGCGGGCCATCAATGCTGTCCACGGTTAAATCAGCCAGTTCATAGATTGGGCGGCGCGCTTCAAGAAGATTGGTCAGAACTTCCTTTGGGTTCTCAGTCTTAAGCAAAGGCCGATGGGAGCGTTTCGACACACGTTTCCAGAGCGTCTCAAGATCTGCATTGAGCCACACTGTGATCGCACGGTTGCGCATAGTCTCACGGGTTTGCGCATTAAGATAAGCCCCGCCGCCTGTCGCAAGCACATGGGGCGGTCCACTCAAGAGCCGCTCCAATACGCGCTGCTCAACGCGCCTGAATTCTTCTTCGCCATGCACAGCGAAGATTTCAGACACAGGTAGACCTGCAGCTTTCTCAATTTCATAGTCACTGTCAAAGAATGTCCGGCCAAGCTTTGTCGCGAGCCGTTTACCAACTGTAGACTTGCCTGCGCCCATCAATCCGACCAGCGCAACTGTTCGTCCGGCCCAATGCGCCACATTTCTGTCAGTTTTCAGGGTACTAGATCGGTCTTCAGCCATGGTCTTTTCGGTTTCACTAAACCTGTCCTATACAGGCGAAGCGGTTCCGGCAATGACTGGCCGTGCTGGATACGCTGCGAAAGGCATAAACGACATGCGCAAATGGCTGATTTTGCTCGTTCTTCTTCTACTCGGTGCTGTGGGGGTATTGTGGTGGCTCGGACAATCGTTTGAGGCGAACAAACCTGAAGCAGGTGAAGTTCGGATGGAGATTGAGCATGTCTTTTAAGGCTTTTGGACTTGCGGTTGCAGCTTTTGGTTGTCTCGCAGGGAGCGCGGCTGCGCAAATTGAAAGCGACAGCATGGGCGATATCAGCGCATGGGGTCAGCGCTATCTTGCCGCCGGAGAAAAAGAGTTTCCAACCGGGCTTTGGAGCGGATCAGATAATGAAACGCTGCTAGAGCTGTTGAAATCAGTGCGCACAATTCAGCTGAGCCCAGCCGAGCGTCGGCTTTTACGCCGTGTGGTCTTATCACCTGCAACCCAGCCGCGGGGCGAGTATGCCGAAGACTTATTGGCAGAACGCGCCCGGCTTATGTTGGAACTTGGCGAAGCGAGGGCTGCAGCATCGCTTGTCCCGCAATTGCAACAGACCGCGCGGGGCCTTGATGCCGAAACCCTGGCAATTGATCTTGATATGGCGAGTGGACAGGAAGCGTCTGCGTGTCGGCAGCTTAATGCGCAGCCCCGCGAGGGTGACTATTGGCTGAAACTGCGCGCTGTGTGTGCCGTTTTGCAAGAAAACTATTCTGGCGCTGAACTGGCGATTGAAGTCGCAGCGGCGCAAGGTGTACGTGATCCCTGGATGGTGGAGGCAATTTTCGCCGCAGCAGGCGATGTGCCAAATCCACCAAATGCCCGATTTGATAATGGGCTCAACATAGCGCTGTCATCCAAAGCTGCGCTTGATACATCCCGGGTAACATTATCAGCGTCGCGCCCCGATCTTGCCGCTGCCGCAGCTAAGCGTCCCGGTGTCCCGCCAGAGCTTCGCGCCCGGTTTGCCCAGATCGCAGGTGAAATTGATCTGATCAGCGCCGAGGACCGCCGCCAAATTCTACTCGATCGGCTGGCGGAAGAGGATTATTCAGCGTCCAGTTCGATTGAACAGGCGCTGGAAACGCTGACCGATCCTGAGATCCCTGCGGGCGTGAAGGCGGATCGCTTGCACTCCATCCTTGCGACAGGGTCGCGCGCTGATTTTATCCGCTACAGCAGTACAGCCAAGTTATTTCTGTCTGATTTGCGACGTTTGCCGCGTAACCCGGAAACCGCGCCGCATGCGCTGAGTTTCGCTCGTGCTGCGCTTGGGGCTGGCGACGGCGCATTGGCGCGGCAATGGCTTAGCGCGTTTGACTATGAAGGTGTTGCGCAGCCGGATCCTTTTGCGCTTGCTGTTGTCGAAGCTGCTGACATTATTTCAGGCGGTGACGCCTCACCTGCATCGTTACGCGCCGTTGAGGGCCGCTTGATTGAGGCTGCAACCAGCAGCGCGCAAGAAGATCAGGTGGCTGCGATCTTAACCACATGGTCTGGCCTCGGTTTGGCGCTCTCACCGGATAGCCGTGCTTTAATCAGTCAAACCTCTGACCGGGGCGAGCGTATCGCTCAAGGCCATCTTACCGCCCTGCAAGCGGCGGCAAGAGGCGGCGCAACTGGAGAAGCGGCCTTGCTTATTCTGGGTGAAACGTACGGCGATGCTAATCGTCTGTCCCGATACGACTTATCCGTTCTGCTTGAGACGCTGGTTTCCATGGATGCCCGCGATATTGCATCAGACTTGGCCATGGAAGCCAGCGGTTTCTGGAAAGACTAGGTAATCCTTACGGGTAGCTTCTTCAAACCCCTGACCCCGAAACGACTGATCCAGGGCATTGCCTCAAGCGCACCGCTCGCTTGCACCTCTGGCCAACGCTCAAATACGGCTTCTAGCGCAATTTCTGCCTCTGCTCGCGTCAGGAATTGGCCCAAACAGATATGCGGGCCAGTTCCAAGCGTGAGATGCCGATTGGGCTGGCGGTTGAAATCAATCTCATTTGGGCGTTCCCAAACCTCAGGGTCTCTGTTCGCACTACAAACAAGCGCCAGAACCAGGTCACCCCGCTTTATCTGTGCGCCATGGAAGTCGATGTTCCGGGTGCAGTATCGCATGCTGGATGACATTACCGGGAAGCAGAAGCGAAGAAGCTCACTGACCGCATTTGCTCTGATCTCAGGATCGCGCCTAAAGGCACCCTTAAGATCAGGGTGTTTGAATAAGGTCCATAAGGCGGTCGATAGAAGGTGCGTGGTCGTCTCGTGGCCTGCTGTGTATAGCGTCAAGACCATTGCGATCAGCTCTTCATCGGTCAGGCGTTCAGCCCCCTCTCCAGCATTTACGAGATCGGAGAGAAGGCCTGCACGCGGGGCACTTCTGCAAAGCTCAAACTGCGTTTTCAAATATCGGGTCAGATCCCCCATTCGAAAGTAAAGCCCCGCCCCTCCGATAAAGTCAGCGGTGTGGCGGATGGTGATTAAGCGGCTAAACCACTCAACATCCTGGTCTGGAAGCCCAAGCATTTGGCTAATCACAAGCTTTGGAAGAGGCTTAGCGAGACCTTTAACGAGATCAAACTGTTGCTTGGCTTCCATTTCTGAAAGAAGATCATCGGCGAGCTTCCGAATCTGAGGCCTCAGATGTTCAATATTCACCCGACGAAATGGTGCATCGGCTAAACTGCGCAGGCGTCGATGGCCGGCTGCATCCTGCATCAGGATACTGTCCTCAGCGAGATAGCGCATGCTCGGCGGTGACCAGGTCCCATTTGGAAACTTACGCCCTGCCAAACGACCGTCTGTGGCGAATGTTTCGCTATCCTTCAGCATTCTCTGACAAGGCTTGTAGTGTGTCACGAGCCAGGCTGATCCGAGACCCGGAATGGCTTGTTTAATGACAGGCCCCTCATTTAAAAGCCGTCGCAATGAGGCCTTTGGGTTTCGCTTAAAGGCTTGTCCGGAAAGGGGTATTTGAGTCATTTGCCTGCTCCTCCAGCATCTGGCGAGGCTCTAACTCCAGCAAGATTTAGCACAATGTCACTGCGGGCGCTAGCCGCGCGCCGGATTGCGCAGGCCTAACTTGAAAGGTCTAGGGCTTCAGCCGGATCGAGGTCGCCGTCATACAGGGCGCGGCCGAGGATTGAGCCATGGATAGCGTTTTTGCCCTTATGAGTGCGAAGGTCAGTGATGTCCTTTACGCTGGCAACCCCGCCGCTCGCGATGACGGGGATTGAGACGGCGTCTGCAAGCGCGCCTGTAAACTCGACATTCACGCCCGTTTTCATGCCGTCCCGGGCTATGTCTGTGACGATGAGGGCCGCAACACCGCAGCCTTCGAAGGCTTTCGCAAGCTCTATCGCGGAGATATCGCTGGTCTCGGCCCAGCCTTCGACTGCGACCATGCCGTCTTTGGCGTCAATCCCAACAACTACTTGGCCGGGTAGCGCTTTAGCGGCATCTTTGACAAGCTCGGGGTCGCGCAGGGCCGCTGTGCCGAGGATGACGCGGGCGATCCCGGCTTCTAACCAGTTATCAATCTGGGCGCGTGTGCGGATCCCGCCGCCGAGCTGAACTGGGGCTTTTGTGGCGCCGAGAATGGCTTTGACCGCGTCTGTATTGGCGCTTTCCCCGGCAAATGCGCCATTCAGGTCAACCACATGGAGGTTTTGAAAGCCCATCGCCGCAAAGCGAGCCGCCTGGTCGGCAGGGTCTGGATTATAAGCGGTAGATTTATCCATTTCACCGCGCAGAAGGCGAACGCACTGGCCGTCTTTCAGGTCGATAGCGGGATAGAGGTGGAAAGTCATGACGGATTCCAGAGAACGAAGTTTGAGAGGATTTTCAGGCCCGTTGCTTGGCTTTTCTCGGGGTGGAATTGTGTTGCAAAGACATTGTCTCGGGCAACAGCGGCTATCAGCGGCTCACCATAAGTTGTGGTCGCGGCGATCTCCGCCTGTGCCGGGTTCCGGTAGGCATAAGAGTGCGTGAAATAGACATGCGGATCATCGCCTAAGCCAGCAAGGACGGGATGAGGCTGGGTGATCTGAAGCTCATTCCAGCCCATATGAGGGATGCGATAGCCTGGGCCGGGTGTGATCTCATCGACATTGCCGGGTATCCAATTCAGCCCGGCGGTTTCGCCATCTTCCAAGCCCCGTGTGGCGAGGAGTTGTTGGCCGACACAAATCCCTATGAATGGCGTGCCCTTGGCCTGAACGGCCTCGGTCAATGCATCGATCAAGCCATCGTGGCGTCGCAAATTGGCCGCGCAATCGGCAAAGTGGCCAACACCTGGCAGCACGATGCGATCAGCATTTACGATCGCCTCAGGGTCGCTTGTGATACGGATTTCGCGGGTCTTCCTAGCGTTATTAGCGGCAACCCGCAGGGCGCGTGCGGCGCTGTGCAAGTTGCCAGACCCATAATCGATTAAGGCGATCATCTTCATGGCAGCGGCTTTGGACTAGAGACTGCCCTTTGTCGAGGCTGGAGCGCCGCCGAGGCGGGGTTCTGGGGTCACAGCCATCTTAAGCGCGCGGGCAGTGGCTTTGAAACACGCCTCTGCAATATGGTGGCAGTTTTCCCCATAAAGCTTCTCAACGTGCAGACACATGCCACCATTTCCGGCGAGCGCAAAAAAGAACTCGCGGAACAGTTCTGTGTCCATTTCGCCGATTTTATCTCGGCTGAAATCGACATTGAAGATGCAATAGGGCCGTTTGCAGAGATCAACCGCCGCGCGGGCGAGCGTTTCATCCATAGGCAGATAGGCGTGGCCATAGCGCGTGATTCCAGCAAAATCGCCGAGCGCTTGTTTTATCGCTTGGCCGATAACGATGCCCGTATCCTCAACCGTGTGGTGACCATCAATGTGCAGGTCGCCCTTGGTGCGGACCTTGAGATCAATAAAACTGTGGCGACCTAAGGCGTCGAGCATATGATCGAAAAAGCCGATCCCGGTTTCAATATCGGTCTTGCCCGTGCCGTCTAAATTGACGGTCACTGAGATGTCGGTTTCTTTCGTCTTACGCGAAACGGTAGCGGTTCTATCGGTCATAACGCCTCAAATAGGGTTTATCAGCTTCCGGGACTAGCACATATCTGTTCACGACTCCCTAAACAATTGCCGTCATTACAGTCGTGAGAGCAATAACGGGTAAGAGAGTGTTTCGTTGAAACCGATCAGGTTCATCAGTCGATCTTTCGTAAGAGCAAGTTTTGCCAGGGTAGTGCCTTTGGCTGCTTTTCTGCTCGGCCTCGTGCTCGCAATTATCTTTACAATGTTCTACTTCACCCAGGCAAAAACCACTTACGAGAATTACTCCGAAGCGAGTGCTCAACAGCTGAGCGCTATCTTTGCCGCTGATATGGTTGAGAATGACCTCAGCCTATCTAATAAGGCTATGGATACGTTCCTCTCTGGTCGCGCCATGATTTTGGACAGTGAGGGGCAGATAGTGGCGGGCGTTGTTGACCGCAAAATTGAACCCAGAACGCGCAGCTACCCTATTCAGGATAACGGCGAGCGAATCGGAACGTTGATTTATGCGCAGCGAGATCCTTATGCACCGCCGATACCTTATCTTTGGGCAGCGATTATTTGCCTGACGGTTGCGGCGCTGTCTGGATTAGCAATGTATGGTTTTGCCAATTTGGTAAGCCGCTATATCAACCGCGTCACACGCATTGTCGGCGATTACAGCTTAAAAACGAGCACGTCCCATGATATTGGAGAGCTCGCTTTTGCTGAGTTTAAACGCCTGGGTCTTGCGACGGTACGTACAACCCGGCGGGTTTCAAATGAAATTGCGAGCTTGCGAGCCAGCGCCCTTATTGATGAGAGAACCGGCTTTCGCAATGAGAGGGCCTTTGACATTGAGCTTGGGCAAGCCCTGAATTCTGTAGGCGTTTCAGACAATTCCGCTCTGATTACGCTGGAGTTTCATATTCAGACGCCAAACCAAGACCGCATTGCTGCAGGTCTGCCAAGTGATGCTCATGTTGAAGCCGCGAAGCGTTTAAAGCTGTTTGTTGGCGAAGCCTTTGCGAAATATGGGGCAAACCCAAAGGACTGGATTCTGGCGAGCTTGTTCTCAGACCAGTTCGCCCTTTTGATCCGGCAAAGCGGCCCAAGAGACGAAGTTGCATCCTTAATCCGGGATTTGATCGGTGAGTTTCGCGCGCCTCTACGCTATGGCAATCAAGTGCTGTCGGTCAACTTACATGGCAGCATCGTAATGATTCCCGAAGATGGCGATACGCTGGCCAAAGTTAAAGGCCGGGCGCAGGCGACAATTGAAGACCTGAAAGCCAATCAGAAAAACGGGTTTAGCTTCTATTCTCCGAAGCTTGAGCGTCAACGCGATGCGAAGATCAAGCTTGAAACCGAGCTACGACAAGCTGTGTCCGCAGACCGCTTCATTCCACTCTTTCAGCCGAAGATTAACCTCACCACTGGCGAAATTACCGGATGTGAGGCATTGGCCCGCTGGCGTTTAGAGAATGGGCGCTTGGTTTCGCCGTCTGTCTTTATCGAACTTGCGGAAGAGACCGGCCTTATCGACGATATTGGCGACCAAATCATGCGCAAGGCCTGTTTTGAGGCGGCGCAATGGTCTCAGAATGGTCGTCCGATTAGTCTTGCCGTAAACGTCTCGCCCCGTCAGTTTGAGTCTGAAGTACTCGGCGAAAAGGTCCTTGATGCATTGGCCAATTCGGGACTTCCACCCCGCCAGCTGGAAATTGAGATTACCGAAAGCCTGGCAATTCAGCACCCTGAGCGGGTTCGATCTGTTTTGAGGCCGCTTCGAAAACTTGGGATTAAACTGGCTGTTGATGATTTCGGCACAGGCCACTCTAACCTCGCGGTTCTGACGCAGTTTGATTTTGATGTGTTCAAGATTGACCGTCAGTTTGTCATGGATACGCCGGGCGACCCGCAAGCGAATGCAATTGTTGAGATGATCTTGAGTATGGCTGATACACTTGAAATGGTGATTGTTGGTGAGGGCATTGAAACTGCGGCACAGGCTGAGTTCCTGACCTCACGCGGGTGCCACATTGGGCAAGGCTATCTGTATAGCCCGCCGGTCACCGCAGATGCTTTTAGCAAGCTGCTTAAAGAGCAACCTTTCATGGCGCGGAAATTATCTGCTTAACATATGGGGCTTGCGTTCCCGGCGTTTCTTCGCCAAATATGTTTTATGATAAACGATAAATCTACTAGTTTTCCAGACTGGCATGGCACGACTATTCTGGCTGTGCGAACCGATAAACACGTCGCGATGTTGAGCGA
>CAZGVG010000019.1:0-34358 GCA_964528975.1 uncultured Hyphomonas sp. | reverse complement strand
GCTGAACCTGAAGGGGTATGCACCCCGGAAATGTTTGGTGACTTTGAGGGCCGGGTTGATCATGCCCTGCTGACATGGGAAAAGATAAAGAGTGGCGAATAGAGTATGACTGACTTTGATCTCATCGTAATTGGTTCAGGCCCAGGCGGATACGTGGCAGCGATCCGGGCGTCTCAGCTCGGCATGAAAACGGCGATTGTTGAGAAGGAAAACCTTGGCGGGGTGTGTCTCAACTGGGGCTGTATTCCGACCAAGGCGCTGCTGCGCTCTGCTGAGGTTCTGCATCTGGCTAAGACAGCCAAGAATTATGGTTTGAAGATCGACAAAGCGGACTTTGATCTGGACGCGGTTGTGCAACGCTCGCGCGGGGTGGCGAAACAGCTTTCGGGTGGCGTGAAGCACTTGATGAAAAAGAACAAGATCACGGTCATCGAAGGCGAGGCGACCCTGAAGAAAGGCGCTCCTGCTCCGACTGTGGTTGTTGGCAAGGACTCCCATACCGCCAAACACGTCCTGCTCGCCACAGGTGCGCGGGCGCGGGCGATCCCGCAAGCCGGGCTAGAGCCTGATGGCAAGCTGGTCTGGACTTACCGCGAAGCAATGACACCTGACATCATGCCAAAGCGCTTGCTGGTGATCGGCTCTGGCGCGATTGGGATTGAGTTTGCCAGCTTCTATAATGAGCTTGGCTCTGACGTGACCGTAGTTGAGGCAGTCGACCGCATCCTTCCAGCAGAGGACGAGGAAATCTCAGCGTTCGCGCGTAAGGATTTCGAAAAGCAAGGCATCAAAATCAAAACGGCGGCGCAGGTCAAAGGCCTTAAAAAAGGTAAGAACACGGTCACAGCCGAGGTTTCTGTCGGCGGCAAAACCGAGATGATCGAGGTTGACCGCGTGATCCTGGCGATTGGCATTGTGGCTAATTCTGAGGGACTCGGCCTTGAAGAGTTAGGCGTCAAACTGGATCGCACGCATGTCGTCGTCGACGGGTTCGGACGCACGGGCGTGCAGGGGCTATATGCGATTGGGGACCTGACGGGCGGACCGTGGCTGGCACACAAAGCGTCCCATGAAGGCGTTATCTGTATTGAGGCGATCCATGGCAAGAATGACCTACCGCATCCGTTCGATCCGTGGAACGTTCCGGGCTGTACCTATAGTCATCCTCAAGTTGCAAGTGTCGGCTTGACCGAGGCGAAAGCCAAAGAAACTGGCCGCAAAATCAAAGTCGGTAAGTTCCCTTTCATCGGCAACGGTAAGGCGATTGCGCTGGGCGCAGGGGATGGTCTGGTCAAAACGATCTTTGATGCCGAGACTGGTGAATTGCTCGGCGCGCATATGGTTGGCGCGGAAGTGACTGAACTGATCCAGGGTTATGTTATTGCGCGCGAAGGTGAGCTGACCGAAGAAGACCTGATGCACACGATCTTCCCGCATCCAACACTATCAGAGATGATGCATGAAAGCGTTTTGGCCTCAGAAGGCCGCGCGCTGCATATCTAGCGTGTAAAGTCGGCTTTTGTTGACGCTTTTGGCGATGCAGGTCATTTTGCATAAATGCAAAGCGCTCTAAAAAACCAGGGTCCGATGACGCAGCTTCATCTGCGCGGTGAGCTGTTTGAGCCTTTACCCGAAGGCGCGCTTTGGTGGGCGGCGCAGAGGACGCTGATCGTGTCTGATCTCCACCTTGAGAAGGGCTCCAGCTACGCCGCGCGCGGGCAGCATTTGCCGCCTTATGATACGAGCGCAACCCTCGCCCTTGTCGAGAAGCTAACAGAACAGTTTGCGCCGCAGCGAATTATCTCGCTCGGCGATAGCTTTCATGACCGGAAAGCTGAAACACGGCTCTGCGCGAAGGATATTGAGCGCATCAGAGCGCTCACAAATGCGACTGATTGGGTTTGGGTTGAAGGCAATCATGATCCTGATCCACCTAAACACCTGGGCGGGCGCGCCGCCAAAGTTCTGCGGATCGCTGATATTGTCTTTCGCCACGAGCCTACCGGAGAGCTTGGCGAGATTGCGGGCCACCTGCATCCGTGCGCGAAAATCGTCAGTAAAGTGCGGGCCTTGCGGCGACGCTGTTTTGTAACTGATGGCGCGCGTGCGATTATGCCTGCAATGGGGACATTCACTGGCGGGCTAAATGTACTGGACGAGGCTTATGGGCCGTGCTTCCCAGATGGCGGGATGATGGTTTTCGCAATGGCGAAAGAGGCAGTTATTCCGGTTTCGCTTAAGCGCCTTTTACCAGATCGCGGACGGCGTGACCTTGGCCAGTGGCGGCTTGGCGCGACTCACGCGAAGTGATGTCATATTCAAGCATTATAGCGCCTGAGAAGGACAAGAGGGTTTGTTATGAACGGCATCACTGAGAGCGTTGATCTCGCGCAGATTTGGACGGACTATGGCGACACGATCCTTGGGTTTGGCCTAAGAGTCCTCGGTGCGCTGATCGTTCTGATGATCGGTTTGCGTGTCGCAGGTTGGCTTGGGCGCCTCGTGCGCACTGTTTCGCTGAAGCAAGAGAGCATTGACGACACGCTCGGCAATTTCTTCGGTTCGATGGTGCGCTGGGCGATTACGGCGGCTGTCTTTATCGCTGTCTTACAAGTGTTTGGCGTGCCCGCGACTAGCTTTGTTGCCGTGCTTGGCGCGATGACGCTGGCGATTGGTCTTTCGCTACAGGGCGCCCTTGGGAATATTGCGTCGGGCGTGATGATCATGATTTTCCGACCCTATAAGCTTGGCGACTATGTAGAGGCCGCCGGGACAGCCGGGACGGTGAGGGACATCAACCTGTTCCAGACAGTGCTTGCGACGGTTGATAATGTCATGATCATGGTGCCGAACAGTCAGGCCATTGATGGGGTGATCAAGAATTATAGCGGTTACACCACGCGCCGGGTCGATCTGACCTTTGGGATCGACTATGGCGACAGCATTGATGAGGCGATTGAGATCATTGAAGGCGTTATCCGGTCCGATGATCGCATCATGGATTTTCCAGAACCCTTCGTCAAAGCCGTGAGCCTTGGGACCAGTTCGGTCGACATCCAAAGCCGGACATGGACGTCAGCTGGCGACTATTGGGACGTTCGGTTCGACCTGTTGAAGACTGTAAAGCTGGCCTTTGATGAAAAAGGTATCACGATCCCGTATCCGCATCAGGTCGAGATCGTAAAACAAGCGAGCTAGCCCTTGAGCGAGAACAGTCTGGAAACCCTTGGAGAAACCGCAGCCAAGACGGGCAAGCTGCCAAAGCAGAAGCGGCATGTGCTTCTGCGACTTTTCGGGATCAGTCCTTGGGGCTGGCTGAAACTGTCTTTGCTGTGTGTTTTGGTTGGGTTTTTTGTCATGGCCAGCCAGTTTGATCCGGCTTCGCCAGATGTGAACGTTATGGGCGCGGTTGAGAGTTTCATGCGGTCTGTCTTTGGGTTGGCGCACTGGGCTGTGCTGAATTTCTGGAAGCCTGCACTTGCCGGGGCCGGTATTGTTTTGCCGATTTGGTTCCTGTGGCGTCTGATCAGTCTTCCATTTCGGCGGTAATGCCTTGGTTTGGCCACGCCATCCTGTCAGGACGTGGGAATGAAACACTTCCTTAAAACGGCTTGTTTGTCTCTTGCGGCTTTAACCGTCGTGTCACTATTCTCAGCGCAGGCGTGCTCGTGCTACTTTCCGCAATCAGCGAGCGAGCAAATGGAAAAGTCGGATCTGGTCTTCGAAGGGCAGGTCATCAATACAGCGCTCGAGAAAGACCCCCGGTCATTCTGGCAGAGGATTACGGGGCAGGCCGCGCCAACGCGTATGACCCTGACAACGTTCCAAGTCTATCGGGCTTTTAAAGGCGACCCTGGCAGTAATGTTCTGGTTCGGCATTTGGGCGGGGAGCATAGCGCAGCTTGCGGTGTTAGCTTCAAAAGCTCGCAACCGATGATCGTGGTGACTTACAAGGATCAGGAGGGGCGCTACACGACATCCTCTTGCAGTCAGGCCGCCTTCCCAGTCGAGGCTTTTGAAGCTGCGGCTCAAGCTGACGCCCCGGAATAGCTTTCCTACTGGCGCATTCAGTCTAGTCTCTCCTCAAACAAGATTTTGGGAGCGAGACGATGAATACTGACAAGCTAATGTTCAAAGATGGCCTGATGGCGGGTGAGCGAATTTTGGTCACGGGCGGCGGAACGGGGCTTGGCAAGGAGATGGCCGAAGGGTTTTTGAAGCTTGGCGCTGAAGTTCATATTTGCGGCCGCCGCGGCGGTGTCTGTGAAGAAACTGCAAATGAACTAATGGGCAAGCATGGCGGCAAGGTTGTTCCCCATGCTTGCGATATTCGCGTTCCAGACGCAATCACCGATATGAATGATAAGATTTGGGCCGAGCATGGCGCCCTGACAGGCCTTATCAACAATGCAGCAGGTAATTTCATCTCGCGTACAGAGGACCTTTCGGTTCGCGGGTTTGACGCGATTGCAAATATTGTGTTTCGCGGCACCTTCTACATGACGCATGATATTGGCACGCGCTGGATCAAGGCGGGCGACAAAGGCAGTGTCACCTCCATCCTGACAACCTGGATCTGGAATGGCGGCCCCTTTGTTGTGCCGTCTTCTATGTCCAAGGCTGCTGTAAATACGATGATGCAAAGCCTTGCGACGGAGTGGGGGCGTTATGGCCTGCGGTTTAACTCTATCGCGCCGGGACCTTTTCCAACCGAAGGGATGTCAAAGCGTCTCGCGCCCGATGCGGAGGGGGCCAAGCGTATGGATAGCGGCGGGTCGAACCCGATGGGCCGCGTTGGCGAAATGCATGAACTGGTCAATCTGGCTGTCTTTCTGATGGGACCCGGCGCAGAATACGTGAATGGGCAGACCATCGCGATTGACGGGGCGATGTATAATGCGACTGGCGGCAACTTCTATCAGCTCACCCAATGGGGCGACGAGGAATGGAAAGCCGCCCGCGATGCGATTGAGGCCACGAACGCCAAAGACAGAGCCAAGCGGACTGTTTAGAAACTGGGCTTGAATTCAAACAAGGATAACAGAATGGCTAATCGATTTGATGTCAGCGGTAAAATTGCTCTCGTCACCGGGGCGTCCTCGGGTCTGGGACGGCACTTTGCCAAGACGTTAGCGGGGGAGGGCGCAAAGGTCATTCTGGCCGCGCGCCGGCTTGAGCGTCTCGAAGCGCTGGCAGATGAAATCAAAGCGGCTGGCGGGGAAGCTTTTCCGGTAGCAATGGATGTGACCAAAGCCGCGTCCATAAATGCCGCTCTTGAAGCTGTTCTTGCCCATTATGGTGAGCCCGCAGATATTATTGTCAACAATTCAGGACTATCGCGCGAAGGCTGGTTTACCAGCATGGGCGAGGATGATTTTGATCTGGTCATGGACACAAATGTCAAAGGTGTGTGGTTGGTCGCGCGCGCTTTTGCTGGTGCGTTGGCCAAGTCCGGCAAGCCGGGCAGCATGATCAATATCGCTTCAGTCGCAGGCTTGCGGGTGGGCTACACAATGGCGGCGTATTGCGCCTCTAAAGCCGCATGTGATCACATGACCCGGGCCATGGCGCTTGAGATGACGCGCTACAATATCCGCGTAAATGCTATCGCGCCGGGCTATTTTGAGACCGAAATCAATGATGAATTCCTCAACGGTGAGGAGGGCGCGAAGATGATGAAACGTATTCCAATGCGCCGGTTCGGAGAGCATGAAGAGCTGTCAGGCCCGCTGCTCTTGCTGGCCTCTGATGCTGGTGGCTTCATGACAGGGGCGACCATCGTCGTTGATGGCGGCCATATGCACTCGTCGTTATAGAGCGCTTTTAGAAGGCATTCTTGCTGAACAGTACTGCTGGGATCGTCTTGGTCAGGATTTTAATATCCTGCCCTAGCGTCCATGTGTTGATATAGACGCTGCCAAGTTCTGCACGATCATTGAAGGTCAGCATATTCCGCCCTGAAACTTGCCATAGGCCGGTCAAGCCAGGGCGTGCCCGCTCATAGCCTTTGATGTGAACACCATAAGCGTCGCGTTGTTTCGGCAGGATAGGGCGCTGTCCAACCAATGACATGTCGCCTTTCAGAACGTTGAACAGTTGCGGCAATTCATCCAGAGAGCTTTTGCGAAGAATGTGTCCAACTTTTGTGATTCTAGGATCATGTTTGAGCTTTTGAAACTGGGACCATTCCAGATTGTGGGCAGGATCTGATTTCAAGATATCATCCAGCCGCTTTTCCGCATCCACATACATGGACCGAAATTTCAGCATGTTGAAAAGCTGGCCATCCCGGCCAATACGCGCTTGCTTGTAAAGAAGTGGTCCGCCGCCCATCTTGACGGCGACGCTTACCAGAATGAGAACAGGCAGTAAGAACGCGATTAAAGTCAGGCTTACACAGACATCAATCGCCCGTTTTACCGGACCATTTATGCCGAGCAGCATTGCATCTTTTTCTAATCTACCTGACGCTGGCGTAACTGCTGCGGCATCACGTTGAAATTGCGTATTGAACAGACCCATCAGCACCCCCTTTAAGCTTCAAAGTCGCCTTCTGTTATCCATAACGCGCTGAAAAAGATAGATATTTACTGTGAAAGTTATGCTACCGATTGCAGTGAACTCGCCTCTTGGGCGAGTTTTCATTTGGTATTCATATTCAACTCGCCTGTGACGCGAAAAAACATAGTCACAGATAGTTTTCACGCATTTATTAGGACCCTGTTAGGGCCGTTCTGTCACCTATGCTGCGTATAGGAGTTGCGAGTATGGCTGCGTTAAAAAAAACTGGTTCAAAGACGGTTGAGCGTAAGAGCAATGATAGCCGTGTGGAAACAGGTTTGGGGCCAACAGAAGATCTGATCATTGCGGAGCCTGGCGTATCCCCTGCTAAGGTGATGCAAGACCAACTTGATGCGCATTTCATGCCGGTTGGCCAGAAGATGTCAGCCAGATTTGTGACGCTGCTTGTAATGTTCACCTGTGTCGGATCATGGGTCGGCGGGATTGGTCTATATTCCACGCTTTAGCGACTAGCGTAGTTGGCATAAAACTCGCTAAGACAGATGCGTAAACGTCTTGGAGTCCCAAATGAACATTCGTAAAGCAGTTTTGCCCGTCGCTGGGCTAGGTACACGTGTCTTGCCAGCGACGAAAGCCATCCCGAAAGAGATGCTGCCTGTCGTTGATCAGCCGGCCATCCAGTATGTTGTCGATGAGGCGCTGGCCGCAGGCATAGAACATATTGTCTTTGTAACGGGCCGCAACAAAGGGTCTATCGAGGACTATTTTGATCGCGCCTACGAGTTGGAAGCCACATTGCAGCGCAAGAAGAAAGAGGGCGTCCTGGAGGCGCTTGAGGCAAGGCTCTTGCCCGCTGGGGCTGCCAGTTTTGTGCGCCAACAAGCGCCGCTGGGCCTCGGACACGCAATTTGGTGCGCTCGCGATATTATCGGCAATGAGCCTTTTGCAATCCTACTTCCAGACGTGATCGTCAAAGCTGAAACCTCCTGCCTGGCGCAGATGGTGGGGGCGTATAGTAAGGTCGGCGGTAATATCATCGCTGTGGATCAAGTCCCGGAAGAGCGGGTTTCGTCTTACGGCGTTATCTCACCCAAGAGCAGAGATGGGCGGGTGATTGAAATGACGGGTATGGTTGAGAAACCGTCTCGTGAAGACGCGCCGTCCAATTTGAAAATCACTGGACGTTATATCCTTCAACCTGAAATCTTCGGTCTGCTTGAAGATCAGGGAGCAGGTGCTGGCGGTGAAATTCAGCTCACGGACGCCATGGCAAGATTGATGGAACAGCAAAACTTCTATGCCTACGAATACGAAGGCAAAGACTATGATTGCGGTTCTAAAGAAGGGTACTTCGAGGCTGTGTTGGCGCATGCCATCGATCATCCTGAAGTGGGTGGCTTTGCAAAAAGTCTCATTAAGTCAATTGGCTAAGGCATCTGTGTAAGTCTTATCGAAAACTTAATGTGTTCAACAAGACTTTGTTCCCAAGTTAGCTAATAATTTCGAACTGTCTGTCATAGAGGCTCCAAAAATGGAGCTTTCTATGAGGCGCGGCTTGGCAGATCGTAAAAACAGATCAACCTTCAAAAGGGATTTGAGTGCAAACTCAGCAATGCTGTTCGCGCTTATGGCGGTGCCGATTGTTTCCGTTATTGGCCTTGCGGTTGATTTTCGCGAGATTTCTAACGCGAAGTCAGAAGGCCAAGACGCTATGGATGCCGGGGTTATGGCTGCGGCGAGAGCTTATGGTGAGAATTTCGAAGAAACACTTGAGCTTCGCAAAACAATAGCAAAGCAGGCCGGTCAGGATGCTTTCAAAAGAAATCTTGAGAAGTCTACGCAAGTTAGCTGGGCTGATGTTCAGTTTTCCATTTCAGATGACCACCACGTTACCGGCACGGCGAACGTAAGTACCAAAACAACTTTCTCTGCGCTCATGGGTAAAGACAAACTAGATGCCGCTATTCTGAGTCAAGCGATCGCGGGAGATGCTCGGCCTTTTGAGATTGTCCTAGTTCTGGATAATACGACATCGATGTTTAATGGCACCCGTATGGAAGACATGCGGGAAGCCGCCAAGACATTTACCGAAATTATGTACACGTCTTCGCCAGATCCGACACTGACGCGGATATCGGTCATCCCGACAGCGTCGCTTGTGAATATCAATATGGAGCGGCCCGCTGTCTGGACCGCTGCTGTAGACAGCAATTCTAAGAAGACACCTGCCCAAACAGCTGCTGGGAGTCGTTTGGTGCCGCCTGCGCCATTTGAGAACCGTTTGAAATACTTATCTCACCCAGATACGGGCTCAAATCTGAATGCATCTAGCCTTGAAGATCTATTTGAGCCTGTTGAATGGAGAGGATGCATCCGTACGGCGGACAATGAACGCAAGGTGACATCAGGTGGATTCGTCCTTGGCAGCTTGGATGATACACCTGCACCTGGCATGCGCTGGCCTGCGGCGCGTCTTGCGCCTGAATTGGATATGATCTGGGTGAACGAAGCACCACCTCCGCCGCCACCACCGCCGCCAACTGATGACGACGACGACGATGACGACGACGACGACGAGGATGATGACGATTATGATGACGATCATGATGATGATGATGATGACGCACCAAAGTCGCCACCACCACCACCACCACCGCCTCCGCCGCCACCTCCTTCGCCGCCACCTGGTGTTCAAGGGTCATTGGACGCCTGGGAATCCCTGAACGGTTTCGCAACACGCCAGATCAAGGCGTCTTACTTTAAAGGCATGGTTCTGGAGTGTAATCCTGACACCGCTCAATACGGTCATAAAGGTGCTCGAAATGCCTACAATCCAGTGACTGAGGATTGTAGCGACGATCATAAGAAAAAGAAAACAGGTACGATTAAAGCCTGCGTTAGCGATCCGAACGAGTTTGCCTATTTCAGCTCAGGTAAGAAAGCTTGTAAGTGGCAAGAAGATATTCTTCCCTGGGATTCGCAAAAGGCTGTGTCTGGCCCTCAGTTCAACTGCCCAACGGCGATGCTTGGCTTGTCGGAAAGCCCAAGCCAAGTCTACAGGAAGTTGGATCACATGTACCCTGTTCCTGGTGGAACCCAAATTGATGTCGGTATGATGTGGGGGCTGCGGGCTCTATCTCCGAAAAAAAAATGGGTCGACTTCTTCGGCTATCAAACTGGCAAGGAACCTCTGGCGTTTGATGCTGCTGAACCCCGTAAGATCATGATCGTACTGACCGATGGTGCCAATCGTGCTCCGTATCACTATGAAGGCTATTATGGCTGCTATAATGATACTGACCGTAAGCAAGCGGGCAATTGCTGGCAATCCAATGATACGCCAAAGCTCGACACAGAAGGCCTGAATGCTCTGACGCTGGATTCCTGTGATGCTATTCGCGATGATTATGGCGTTGAACTCTATACCGTTGCGGTTGATGTTGCCGATCCAAAAGCGATTAAAGTCCTCAAGGATTGCGCTGGGGATGACACGCGTGCATTTGATGTAACCGGCTCTGAACTGGGCAAGACGTTCGAACTTCTTGCGATGCGCAGCCTGCGTCTAACAAGGTAAAACTGTTGACGGGGTGGGGCGGAGTTTCTACTCCGCGCGCATGGTGCCCAGTTTTGAAGATGTGAAAGTTGCCCAGTCGCGGCTCGCAAGCCATATTGTGCAAACGCCTGTGTTGCGAAACACCGCTCTAGACCTAGTTGCTGGAGCAAACCTATTCATCAAGGCGGAATGTTTACAGGAAACAGGCAGTTTCAAGCTTCGCGGCGCGACCAATAGATTGTTGCAAATCCCTGAAGGGAATAGAGAAAACGGCGTCGTGGCGTTCTCTTCAGGTAATCACGCACAGGGCATTGCTCGCGCGGCGGCGAAGCTGAAAATGCCAGCTCTAATCGTTATGCCGTCTGATGCGCCCAAAGTGAAAGTCGAGGGCGTTGTTGCGGATGGAGCTGAAATCCGTTTTTACGACCGCGAAACTGAAAGCCGGGAGACGATCGCGGCTGATCTGGCCCAACAGCGCGGCGCAGTTCTGGTTCCAAGCTTCGATGATGCCATGATTATTGCCGGGCAGGGGACTTGCGGTTTTGAGCTGGCGGAGCAGATGAAGTCTGCTGGAAAAGAGCTGGATCATCTGGTGTGCTGCGCTGGCGGCGGGGGCTTGATCAGTGGGATCGTACTGGCCTTTGAGGGGCTTAGCCCGGAGACGCGGATATGGACGGCTGAGCCTGAAGGTCATGCCGATTGGGCGGCCTCGCTTCAAGCGGGAAAGATCGTTCGAAACGCGCCGGGAACGCGCTCAATCTGTGATGCCATACTGACGCCCCAGCCGGGTGATTTAACCTGGGCGATTGGCTCTCGGCTGCTGACTGGCGGATGTGTGGTGAGTGATGAGCAAGTGCTTGAGGCCATGCGCCTTGCTTTTCGGCACTTGAAGCTTGTTCTCGAGCCAGGCGGCGCGGCGGCTTTGGCCGCAGCGCTTTTTGCTCTGCCAGAAGCAGCTAAGGGAAAAACGGTTGGCGTCATTCTAACAGGCGCCAATGTGGATGCGGAATTTTATGCTGACGTTTTGAGCGGACGCGTTTAAGCGTCTTTCATGATCCGGGCTTTTTGCCGAGCCCAATCGCGCTTTGCAGCGGTTTCACGCTTGTCGTGATTTTTCTTACCTGTCGCAAGCCCGATCAAAAGCTTGGCGATGCCGCGCTCATTAAAGTAGAGTTTGAGCGGCACAATTGTACGCCCAGCGCGCTCTACCGCCTGTGAAAGCTTCAGTTTTTCACGTTTTGAAACGAGCAGCTTTCGCTTTCGGCGTGGCTCATGGTTGAACCGATTGGCACCTTCATATGTCGGAATGTCAGCATTGATGAGCCAAAGCTCTCCCTCTTCAACGCTGGCATAGGATTCTGCGATATTGGCTTTGCCGCCACGTAGAGATTTCACCTCACTGCCGACCAGCATTAGCCCAGCCTCAAGCGTATCTTCGACCGCATAGTCAAAGCGTGAGCGTCGATTCTCGGCGACGAGACCGTCAGAGCGGCCTTTGGTTTGAGACTTTTTAGACATGATTTAAGTCAGTTGGGCCGCCGCATAGGCTGCGTCAATGGCTTCACATGTTTCCGCGTCTGGCTTCACAATAGGTAAGCGGACCTCATCGCTGCAAATCCCGACTTTGCTGAGCAGATATTTCGCTGGTCCCGGGGATGGTGAAAGAAACATGGCTTTGTGCAGTTGGATCAGACGTTTATCTATCGCTTGAGCTTTTTTGAGGTCGCCTTCATCAAACGCCTTATGCATCGCTGCGCAAAGTTGCGGCGCTACATTCGCAGTAACGGAAATACAGCCTGCGCCGCCCATTGCGCGATGCCCCAAAGATGATGGATCCTCGCCAGAGATCTGCACGAATTGCTCTCCTTCGGTCAGGGCGGCATGTATGGAGACGCGTCCCAGATCATTGCTGGCATCCTTGATGCCGATGACATTTGGTAGCTTTGCGAGCGCACTGGCCGTTTCTGGTAAGAGGTCGCATGCCGTTCGGCTGGGCACATTATACAGTATAACAGGCATCGGCACCGCATCATTGATTGCTTTGAAATGCGCTGTAAGGCCGGCTTGGTTGGGCTTGTTGTAATAAGGGCAAATAACCAGAGCGGCATCGGCGCCGGCTGTCTTTGCATGTGCCACCAGATCAATCGCCTCGCTTGTGGAGTTTGATCCTGCTCCAGCGATGACCGGAATGCGTCCCGCGGCGACCTCAATGCAAAGCTCAACGACTTGTTTATGTTCTGCGTGAGACAATGTCGCTGATTCGCCCGTCGTACCGCACGGGACCAGTGCGCCAGAGCCGCCTTCGATCTGAAATTCAATCAGATTTGCGAAGGCATCACGGTCAATGGTCCCGTTCTTGAAAGGGGTGATAAGAGCCGGGATAGAACCATGAAACATAAGACAGAGACACACTTTAAGTTGATCGGCAGCACGAACTGCCAGAGTTTGGACATATACGGCCTATAAACAGGAATCGGAACCTATCAACGGTAACCGCACAAAGGAAACAGACAAAGCCCATGCGCAATCGTCTTATCAGCCTCAGTTTATTGTCCGCAATCGGACTTACCTTTTCCAATGTCGCCTCTGCAGCGGCCTATCCAACAGCGCCAAGCTTAAAGCCGCAACTCGTCGCAGCCTCAGACGTGATTGCCACGCGTGATGCCGCCTTGCTGCGTGCAGGCTTGCAAGCGGTTGAGGGTGGAGACTGGTTTGAAGTGCGTCAGTCTGAGTCTCAGATCAGAGATACGACTGCGCGTGATATTTTGACCTGGTACCGGGCGCGGCGTGATCCGAGCATCTCTTTTGATGAGATTGACAGAGCGCTGACCCGGCTTGGTGGCTGGCCCGAAATGCAGACAATCCGGGCTCGCGCTGAAGAGTTCATGGATGGCTCGACACTGGACGCCAATGCCCGCGTGGCTTGGTTCGAGACCCATGGCGGCGCGCGAAGTGGCGCAGGTCATATTATCTACGCAAAAGCTTTAGAAGCGCTAGGCAGAGATGCTGACGCCCTGGCTGAAGTACGCACAGCTTGGCACAGCCGGACCCTCACCAAAGACCTTAGCCAGCGGACCTATACCAAATATAAAAGTGACTTGAGTCAGCTGGATCACCGTAAACGCGCGGACTTTCTGCTTTGGTCTCGTCAGACAAGCGCCGCAACGCGTATGAAGCCCCTGCTGACGCCAGATTGGCGCGCGCTGACTGAGGCGAGGATCCGCTTGATCCGGCGCGGCAAGGGCGTTGACGGCGCTGTAAATGCCGTCTCTCGAGAGCTGCAAGAGCATCCCGGCCTCTTGTTTGATCGTGCGCAATGGCGTCGCAAAGCCCGTATGACCAATCGAGTTGCGCCGCTCCTCAGAAAGATTGATGGCGCAGATGTGCCCGCCGCGGGACGTGGACGGCTTTGGAAAGAGCGCAATATTCAGGTCCGCAGCGCATTGAAGGCGGGCGACTGGTCACTCGCTTATGATCTATCCGCGCCGCATGGCATGGATAAAGGCCGCGATTTCGCCGAAGCGGAATGGAATGCGGGCTGGATCGCGTTGCGCCATCAGGGCAATGCCGAACGCGCCTTGGAGCATTTCGAATTTCTAGAACAAGGCGTCGGCACACCGATCAGCCTGTCTCGGGCTCGTTATTGGAGAGGCCGGGCACATGAAGCGATGAATGACGGTCCGGGCGCAAAAGCAGCCTATGCCGAGGCGGCCAAGCACCGGTTTACATATTATGGGCAGCTCGCCGCCGAAAAGGCCATGACCGGGACGATTGAACTGCCGGACAGCTATTCGGTGACCGACGAAGATCGCAAAAATTTCAGCGACCGCTCACAGGTGAAGGCGCTGCGTCTATTCGCAGAGAATGGGTGGGATGCTTCATTCCGCAAGTTTGCATATCACTTGGATGATCAACTGACGCAGGCGCAGGATTTTGAGCTGCTGGCGGAACTTGGCCGCGAATATCATTATGCCGATATTGGCGTGCGGGGCGCGAAAGCCGGGCTCGCAAAAGGCGTCGTTGCCCCGGATGCGGCCTATCCGCTGGTCAACTATACACTGCTTCGCCAGCCGCAGGTTGAGCGATCCTTGATGCTGGCTTTGTCACGTCAGGAAAGTGAGATGAACCCGGCTGCGATCAGTCACGCGAATGCGCGCGGCCTTATGCAGTTCGTCCCGCGTACAGCGAGAGCAGAAGCGCGCAAGCAAGGTCTGCCATATCGCACCAGCTGGCTGACTGATGATCCGGGCTACAACATGACCCTTGGCGGGGCGCATCTCGATACGCTGCTTGGCCAGTTTAATGGCAGCTATATCATGACGGCAGCCGCCTATAATGCCGGGGCGTCACGTCCAAAGCGCTGGATTGGTGAGTATGGGGATCCGCGCCGGGGCGAGGTTGACCCTGTCGATTGGGTTGAGTTCATCCCATTCTCAGAGACGCGCAACTATGTGCAGCGCGTTTTGGAGAATACACAGGTCTATCGTCAACGCCTCAGCGGCGAACCAGAAGAGATCAAGCTCAGCGATGATCTGCAGCGGGGCCGCTTCGGGAATAACTAGGCGTCTGTCTTTTTCTTCTTGGGCTTGGCCGCCGCTTTCTTTTTCTTTGGCGGGGCCTTGGGTTTCACACGCGGTGACTTGCCAACGGCGGCGCGGCGCTCATCCTGACGATCGAAGGTGTCTTGCAGGAATTTACCTGTCCAGCTGCCTTTGGTTTTCGCGACCTCTTCAGGGGTTCCGGTTGCCACTATCTTGCCGCCGCCATCACCGCCTTCGGGGCCAATATCAATGATATGGTCAGCCGTCTTGATCACGTCGAGATTATGCTCGATCACTACAACGGTATTGCCCGTATCGACCAGTTCATGCAGCACTTCCAGAAGCTTGCGGACATCATCGAAGTGCAGGCCTGTTGTCGGTTCATCCAGGATATAGATCGTTTTGCCCGTCGCGCGCTTTGATAGCTCTTTTGAGAGCTTGACCCGTTGCGCCTCGCCACCTGAAAGCGTCGTCGCCTGCTGACCAACCTTGATATAGGTCAGACCCACGCGGGCCAGCGTATCCATCTTGGTTTTGATAGAGGGCACAGCGGCAAAGAAAGTTTGAGCCTCTTCAACCGTCATATCCAGCACATCTGCGATAGACTTGCCTTTATATAGCACTTCCAGCGTCTCGCGATTGTAGCGCTTACCGTTACAGGTTTCGCATGTCACATAGACATCCGGCAGGAAGTGCATCTCAATCTTGATGACACCGTCGCCCTGACAGGCCTCACAGCGGCCGCCTTTGACGTTAAAGCTAAACCGGCCCGGCTTGTAGCCGCGCGTTTTGGACTCCGGCAGTCCGGCAAACCAGTCGCGGATTGGACCAAAGGCACCAGTATAAGTCGCTGGGTTAGACCGCGGTGTCCGTCCGATGGGGCTTTGATCAATCTGGATGATCTTGTCGAGATGATGCAAGCCTTCAATGCTCTCATAGGGGGCAGGGGCCTTACTTGCATTGTTCAGCTTGCGCGCAAGGGCTTTGTACATGGTTTCAATAATCAGAGTAGACTTGCCGCCGCCAGACACGCCTGTCACGGCGGTAAACGTCCCGAGTGGGATGGTCGCGTCGACATTCTGCAGATTGTTGCCTGTCGCGCCCTTTATGCTGATTTGTCTCGATTTTTTTGCAATCCGTCGCCCTTCTGGAATGGCGATCTCTTCCCGGCCTGAGAGATAAGCCCCGGTTAGAGATTTCGGGTCTGCAATCACCTCTTCAGCGGTGCCTTGTGATACAATTGTTCCACCATGAACCCCGGCACGCGGGCCCATATCTATGACATGATCTGCTGTAAGGATGGCATCTTCATCATGTTCAACCACGATGACAGAGTTCCCAAGATCCCGCAGGCGTTGCAGCGTCTCCAGCAGTCGTTCATTGTCACGCTGGTGCAGGCCGATACTGGGCTCATCCAGCACGTAGAGCACCCCTGTCAGCCCTGATCCGATCTGGCTCGCAAGGCGAATACGCTGGCTCTCACCGCCAGACAAAGTGCCTGACGAACGCGACATAGAGAGATATTCCAAGCCAACCGCATTCAGGAAGGTCAGGCGATCATTGATCTCTTTCAGGATGCGACTGGCAATCTCTTTGGACTGATCAGTCAGGGTTTCGTTGACCTTGGCGAACCAATCAGCCGCGTCGCGGATTGAAAAGTTCGCGGTGTCTGAAATATCGAGCCCGGCAATGCGGACGGCAAGCGCTTCCGGTCGCAAGCGTTTGCCACCGCACGTCGGACAGGGGGCTGCTGACTGAAACTTCGCAATCTCATCACGCGCCCATTGGCTATCCGTTTCGCGGAAGCGGCGGTCGAGATTGGGGATGACGCCTTCAAATGTCTTGGTAACTTCATAGCGGCGGAGGCCATCGTCATAGACAAATTCGATTTCAGTCTTGCCTGTGCCGTTCAGGATGACGTCCTGAATATCGTCCGATAACTTATTCCAAGGTGTTTGCAGGTCGAAATCATAATGATCGGCCAAAGCCTGTAGCGTTTGTGTTTGATAAGGGGAGGCCTGTTTTGCCCACGGTGCAATCGCGCCATTCATGAGGGTTAAGTCGCGGTCGGGAACGATCAGGCCCGGATCAATCTTCAGCTGCTGGCCCAGACCATCGCAGGTCGGGCAAGCCCCGAACGGGTTGTTGAACGAGAACAGGCGCGGCTCGATCTCTGGGATCGTGAAACCGGAAACAGGACACGCAAAATTGGCGCTATAAGTAATTCGCTTTGGCTCTTTCTCGCCCTCTGCGACATCAGCATATTCCGCGATTGCAATTCCATTTGCGAGCGGCAGTGCGGTTTCGAAGCTCTCAGCGAGACGCTGTTCCATACCTTCGCGGACGACGATGCGATCTACGACAACATCAATGTCATGCTTATACTTTTTATCGAGGGTCGGCGGTGTCTCGAGGTCATAAAACTCGCCATCGACTTTGACCCGCTGAAAGCCATTCTTCAGAAGTTCAGCAAACTCTTTGCGATACTCTCCCTTGCGACCTCGGATCATCGGCGCGAGCAAATAGAGCCGCGTCCCTTCTTCCAGCGCCATGGTTCGGTCGACCATCTGGCTGATCGTCTGGCTCTCAATCGGCATACCGGTCGCGGGCGAGTATGGGATGCCAACCCTTGCCCAGAGGAGGCGCATATAGTCGTAAATTTCGGTGACGGTGCCAACCGTGGAGCGCGGGTTTCGGCTGGTCGTCTTCTGCTCAATCGAGATTGCAGGCGACAGGCCTTCAATGCTCTCAACATCCGGCTTCTGCATCAACTCCAGGAATTGCCGGGCATATGCGCTGAGGCTCTCAACATAGCGTCGTTGGCCCTCGGCATAGATCGTATCAAACGCCAGCGAGGACTTTCCGGAGCCGGACAGGCCCGTAACGACGACAAGCTGATAGCGCGGAATATCAACGTCCACGCTTTGCAGATTATGTTCTTTGGCGCCGCGGACGCGAATAAAGGGGGATTCTAGGGAGGCCATCAGCGTGTCGTCTTTTCTTATTGGTCATCTCTAATTTTAAGATGTGTGTCGTGAGTCCGTTTCGGCCACAAGAACGTATTAAGAACATTCATTTGGAAGCACAACCTTAAGCATTTCCAGATACAGATCGCAAAGGTTCTATCTGAATTAAGAGGTGTATGATGGAGGTTTTTGGGTTTGTGGTCGACTTGCCTGGCCTCAAGGGGCTGGTCGCCCTTTACCTGCTTCAGTTCGCAATCTTTACGGGACTTGCTTTTATTGCGCGCCGTGAGAAGGCCGTGCATTGGGATCTTGAATTGCTCAAAAGCGCCAGGGTGAACTGGTCATTTATCGTTCTCAACAGTTTCCTCGCGCCGGTTGCCTATATTGTTGTGCATAGCCTCAACGGACTTTTCAAAGAGTCCGGCATACCTGTAGTTCCAGAGAGTTTCTGGGCGTTTGCGCCGGCAATTATTCCAGCACTCGTGGCGCTCATTGTCGCTGATTTTGTAGACTATTGGAGCCACCGCTTGCGCCATGTATCGGTTTTGTGGCCGATGCACGCCGTACATCACTCAGATACGCAGATGCATTACCTGACATGGTATCGCGCGCATATTATAGAGCTGGTGGTTATTCAGGGCGGCTATATCCTGCTCGCGACCCTATTGGGTGCTGCGCCGTCAGCCGTGCTTGGTGTTGTGATCTTCCGGGCTTTCCATCAGCAGTATGTCCACATGAATGTCGACTGGCATCATGGGCCCCTAAAGTTGTTGCTTGCCGATCCGCGTTTCCATCGCTGGCACCATGCGGATCATCGCGCCGCTTGGGACAAGAACTTTTCAAGTATAATGCCGTTATGGGACCGCCTGTTCGGCACCTATTATTGTCCTGGCCCTTGTAACGAGCCGCTCGGCTTTCCTGGGAATCCGGGAGAAAACTTCGTGGCTTTACTGGTCTACCCCTTCAAGGAATGGACACGAATGGTGCGCCAATCCCTTGGCCGCAAGCAGGTTGAGACCGAGTAACGGGCCGGAACATAAAAAGAACATTGTGTTGACGCAGTGATCCTTTGTGGATAAATTCAAACACATCGCGACAAGCCTGAGACAGGCCTATACAGCGAAATTTGGATTCGGAAGCAAAATGATCGGAGATGCGGTATGGCTGGTTCAGTAAACAAGGTAATTCTTGTCGGAAATGTCGGGCAAGACCCGGAAGTGCGCCAGTTTCAGAATGGCGGGCAAGTCTGCTCGTTCTCTCTGGCGACCTCTGAGAACTGGAAAGACAAGAATACGGGCGAGCGCCGTGAAAAGACGGAGTGGCACCGTATTTCGATTTTCAATGAAGGCCTTGTTCGGGTTGTTCAAAGCTACGTCAAAAAGGGCTCAAAGCTCTATATTGAAGGCCAGCTTGAGACCCGCAAATGGCAAGATCAGAACGGCGTGGATAAATATACAACCGAAGTTGTCCTGCGCGGGTATGGCGGAAATCTGACCATGCTGGACGGCCGTAATGATAATCAAGGCGGCGGTCGCAGCTATGATCAGGGCTCAGTTGCTTATGGCAACCAAGGCCAGGGCCAGGGCGGGGGTGGCGCGCGCCAGATGGACGGCCCAGCGCAGAACTTCTCACAGGACTTCGACGACGAAATCCCGTTTTGATGATGGCCGAGGGCCCTGCGTAACGCACCTCAAAGTTTGAGTTCAGTTTAAGGGCCTGCTAGTCTAAGCCTAATGTTTGCGGGCGATTCGTTGCCTGTGCTGGTTATAAGAGGCAATGCCCTGTGAGCGACGAAAATACCCCGCCAGACGAACCAGAGGTTCCAGCGACTCCATCTGAGGATGGGATTGATCCGGTCAGCATCGAGACGGAGCTGAAACGCTCTTATCTCGACTATGCGATGAGTGTTATTGTCAGCCGCGCTCTGCCAGATGTGCGCGATGGTTTGAAGCCTGTTCACCGGCGCATTCTCTATGCCATGCAGGTCAACGGCAACACGCCGGATAAACCTTATAAGAAATCGGCTAATATTGTCGGCGCCGTGATGGGTAACTTTCACCCGCACGGCGACAGCGCGATCTATGACGCGCTTGTTCGTATGGCGCAGCCTTTCTCGATGAGCCTACCGCTGGTCGATGGACAGGGTAACTTTGGGTCGATCGATAATGATCCGCCAGCTGCGATGCGTTATACCGAATCGCGGATGCAGAAGGCCGCGACCTATCTGCTCGCCGACATCGACAAGGACACGGTCGATTTTCAAGAAAACTATGACGGCTCACAGCAAGAGCCGATGGTTTTGCCGGCGCAGTATCCGAACTTGCTGGTCAATGGCGCAGGCGGCATTGCCGTTGGTATGGCGACGAACATCCCGCCGCACAATCTTGGCGAAGTGGTCGATGCGACCCTCGCCATGATCGACAATCCAGCGATTGATGACGAAGAATTACTCGAAATTGTTCCCGGTCCTGACTTTCCGACCGGTGGCTTGATTTTGGGCCATGCTGGCGCGCGCAAAGCTCTGCTTGAAGGTCGCGGTTCTGTGATTATGCAGGCGCGATCTGAGTTTGAAGAAATGCGGAATGGCCGCCAGGCCATCATCGTCACCGAAATTCCATATCAGGTGAACAAGGCATCCTTGGTTGAAAAGATCGCTGGCATGGTGCGCGATAAACGGATTGAGGGGATTGCCGATCTTCGCGACGAGTCTGATCGCCATGGCATCCGCGTCGTGATCGAGATCAAAAAAGACGCCAGTGCGGATGTGGTTCTGAACCAGCTGCACCGCTACTCACAGCTGCGCACATCATTCCCCGCAAATATTCTTGCGCTGAATGGCGGTCGTCCGGAGCAAATGAATCTGCGCCAGATTTTGCAGGCCTTTATACGCTTCCGGGAAGAAGTTGTTGCGCGGCGGACCAAGTTCGAGCTCAACAAAGCTCGTGACCGCGCCCACGTCTTGGTCGGTCTTGCGCTTGCGGTTGCAAATATTGATGAGATCATCGCGATCATCCGCCACGCGCCCGATCCAAACACAGCGCGTGAGCGTTTGCTGGCGAAAGCCTGGCCGATTATGGATATGGCGCCATTGCTGGAGCTTGTTGCCGACCGTCGCACACGTTGGGACGGTGAAGATGCAATCTTCCTTTCCGATGAGCAGGCGCGTGCGATCCTTGCATTGCAATTGTCTCGTCTGACAGGTCTTGGCCGCGATGAAATTGGCAATGAAGCCAAGGGTCTGGCTGAGAGAATCGCTGATTATCTGGATATTCTGCGCTCCCGCCCGCGCGTACTCGACATTATCCGCGGCGAGCTTGGCGAAGTAAAAGAGAAGTTCGCGGTTCCGCGCCGGTCTGAGTTCACCTTCGGCGGCGCCGATATGGACGATGAGGATCTGATCGAACGCGAAGACATGGTCGTGACTGTGACTCATGGCGGCTACGTGAAGCGTACGCCTCTGTCCACATACCGCACTCAGCATCGCGGCGGCAAAGGTCGTTCAGGTATTTCAATGAAGGACGAGGACTTCGTTACGCGTGTCTTCATGGCTAATACCCATACCGAGATCTTGTTCTTCAGCTCTGAGGGTATGGTCTATAAGGAAAAAGTCTGGCGTCTGCCGGTTGGGTCTCCACAGTCGCGGGGCAAAGCTCTGGTGAATATCTTCCCACTGTCCAAGGATGAGCGCATTGAAAGCGTTATGCCGCTGCCGGATGACGAGGAAGATCGCAATAAGCTTGATGTGATGTTCGCAACCCGCTCGGGCGGGGTACGTCGTAACAAGCTGTCTGATTTTGTGCGGGTCAACCGCAACGGCAAGATTGCCATGAAGCTGGACGAAGGCGATGGCATTGTCCGTGTTCGCATCTGTTCGGAAGATCAGGATGTGATGATGACCACGGCGCTTGGTCAGTGCATCCGCTTCAAGGTCACAGATGTTCGTGTCTTTGCGGGTCGCAACTCAACAGGTGTGCGTGGTATTCGCCTTGCGGAAGGCGACGAAGTGATCGCCATGGGCATCCTGCGCCATATCGATGTGACCAGCGCTGAAGCGCGGGCTTACCTGAAGCATGCCTCGGCGATGCGCCGCGCAGCAACGGGTGAGGAAGAAGATACAGCTGAAGCCGTGGTCGACGACGAGGCGGATGAAGGCGTTGAGGAGGCAGCCCTTTCTGCGGAACGCATCGCTGAACTTGGCGCGGCTGAACAGTTCATTCTTTCCATCGCTGATGACGGTATGGGCAAGCGCTCGTCGGCCTATGATTACCGTGTCACTGGGCGCGGCGGCAAAGGCCTTGTGGCGCACAATATCTGGGGCAGTAACAAGAAAGACGGCCCGATCAAGAAGATCGCGTCTTCCTTCTCGATTGATGAGGATGATGAGGTCATGCTTGTCACCGATGCTGGCCAGTTGATCCGCACCAAAGTCGACAATATTCGCATTGCGGGCCGAGCCACATCGGGTGTCTGGGTCTTGCGCACAAAAGACACTGAGCGCGTTGTTTCTGTTGCACGTCTTGCCGATAATGGTGAAGACGATACAGAAGAGTCATAAAGCGCTCGCATATCTCTGAACCTTAAGCGGGCGCGCGGAGGACATTATGGAGCGCGTAGGGTTGTACCCTGGAACCTTTGATCCGGTTACCATGGGCCATATGGATATTATTGGTCGAGCGATGAAGCTGGTTGACCGACTAATCATTGGTGTCGCGGTCAGTGAAGCCAAGCGCCCGCTCTTTCTCCTCGAAGAACGCCTTGAGCTTATGAAAGAAGAGTGCAGTCGCCTTGAGGGACCGGGTAAGGCCAAGATTGAAGTTAGACCTTTTGATAAGCTTCTGATGCATTTTGCCGAAGAGTGCGGTGTGCAGGTCATTGTCCGCGGATTGCGCGCGGTTTCTGACTTTGAGTATGAGTTTCAGATGACCGCCATGAATGAGGCACTGAATCGCGAGATTGAAACTGTCTTCCTTATGGCCGATGTTAAGCATCAGGCGGTCGCGTCGCGACTCGTCAAAGAAATTGCACGATTTGGTGGTGATATATCATCATTCGTAACCCCGACTGTAAAAGATCGATTGCTGGAGAAGTACCGACGATGACTTTCAAGACCCTGCTAAGTGGACTGGCCTTTATTGGATTTGCAGCTTGTGCGGGGGCACAGACAGACGTCACACCAGAACCGACTTATACCATGGCGGATGTCACAGCCGCGCCCGATGATTGGCGCGCAGTTGATCCAGAAAACCTGATCATCATGGAAACCAGCAAGGGTCAGGTCGTTATCGAATTGCTTCCCGTTGTCGCGCCAGCGCATATTGAACAGTTCAAGGCCTATACCCGCGCAGGTCTCTATGACGGAACACCTTTTCACCGCGTTATAAAAGGCTTCATGGCGCAAGGCGGCGACGTTGAGCAGACGCATGGTGCAGACAAGATGCTGGCGCCGATGGAGGCTGAGTTCATCATTCGCCGCACACCAGCGGACATGAAGCTTGATACAATTGGTCCAGCCGATTCCGCTGGAAGCGGCTATTATAACGGCTTCCCTATCGACACCCAGCCAGAGTTCCTCAGCGAGATGTCGAAAGATGGAATGGTCGAAACATGGATGCCGCATTGCCCTGGTGTGCTGTCTACGGCGCGGACGGGTGATCCAAACTCAGGCAATGCGCAATTCTTCCTGATCAGTGATGAAGCTCAACACCTAGATTATAAGTATACCGCGAAAGGCCGCGCGATTCAGGGGCTGGATGTGATCAAAGCGATTAAACTCGGGCCAACGCCTGATGGGTATCCAATTGCCAACCCGGATATTGTCCTGACGGTTAAGGTTGCGGCGGATATTCCAGAAGCAGATCGCCCAAAGGCGTTTGTCTTGCGCACAAGCGCGCTTGTCTGGCAGGAAAAGCTGGTGGCTGCTGACCGCACAGCAACTCAGATTTGCGATCTACCGCCTGTGCCTGCTGTGATTGGGTAGGGGATTGCACTGCCAGATCTTTCCGCCTTCGACTTTGACCTCCCAGAACACCATATCGCGCTGCGTCCGGCTGATCCCCAGGATGCAGCGCGATTGCTTGTGGTGCATGGGGATGGACGACTTGTAGACGCAAGCGTTCGTGACCTTCCTACATTTTTGAATGGAGGGGACGTACTGGTCTTCAATGATACGCGCGTCATTCCGGCGGCTTTGAAGGGCATTCGCCCGGCGCGAGATGCCAACGGCTCGGATGTCGCCATAGATGCAAATCTGGTTGAGCGGGTTTCCGGTGACACATGGCGCGTTCTGGCGCGACCAGGAAAGCGCCTGAACGTTGGGGATATCATCAGGTTCGGTGATGGATTTCAGGCCGAGGTTCTTGAGCGTCTTGAAAGCGGCGAAAAACTCTTGCGGTTCAATCTTCTTGGCGAGGCGTTGGACAGCGCCTTGGATCAATTTGGCGCAATGCCTCTGCCGCCTTATATCGCACGCCGCCGTGCGGCCGATGCAGAAGACCGCATGACCTATCAAACCCGGTTCGCAGGCGAGGATGCACAATCAGTGGCTGCCCCAACCGCGGGCCTACATTTCACAGAGCGTTTACTGTCTGAGATTGATCAGGCTGGCCTCATCCGTGAAACGGTGCGTTTACATGTCGGGCTAGGTACTTTTGCGCCGTTGAAAGAGAGCCAGTTAAACTATAATCGCCTACACGCAGAATGGCGTGAAGTTACAGACCCAACGGCAGATCGCCTCAATTCCGCTCGTCGCGGCGGATCACGCTGGGTGGCGGTTGGGACGACAGCGATGCGAACACTGGAAAGCTGTACATCAAGCTCTGACGGCGTGCTCAGCGCGCAACGTGGACCGACAGATATTTTCCTGAAACCCGGTGATCAAATCAGCGCGACGGATGCGCTGGTCACGAATTTCCACTTACCGAAATCCAGCCTGTTCATGCTGGTCTGCGCGCTCATGGGTACTGATATTATGCAAGCGGCTTATGCGCATGCTGTCCGCGAAGATTATCGCTTTTACTCCTATGGGGATGCGTGCCTGCTGCTGCCCTAGGCGGCAAAGCGTCCGCCTTTTTCGGCATAGGCCTGTGTTCCCTTTTGAAGAACCTCATCTGCCGCGACGATGTCCCCAGGCTTGCGATCAAACACGCCTTGTAACTCGGCGTAGAGCGGCGCGAAATCAGTCTCAACTGTGGCTTGGAATAGCTGCTCATAGCTATCGATGACGAAATAGGTCTGCTGGAAATCATCAATCCGATAGTCGGTTCGCATCAGGCGTTTCAAGTCGAACTTGATATGATTGGGGGAAGGGGCTTCGAGGCTGAACTTGCTTTCAGCAGGCGATGAAACAATTCCCGCGCCATAGATGCGCAGGCCTTTATCGGTCATGATCAGGCCAAACTCGACCGTGTACCAGTAAAGCGCTGCCAGGTTTTTCAGCGCCGCATGTCTCAGGCTACGCAAGCCGCCTTTGCCGTAAGCTTCCATATAATCAGCGAAGACCGGATTGGTTAGCATCGGAACATGCCCAAACACATCATGAAAGACGTCAGGCTCTTGGATATAGTCAAGCTGATCCGGCTTGCGGATGAAGTTACCCGCTGGAAAGCGCCGATTGGCGAGATGCTCAAAGAAGACCTCATCCGGAACCAGCCCGGGAACGGCAACCACACGCCACCCCGTCAAGGCTTCTAACTCGTCAGACATTGCCTCAAAATCTGGAATGCCGCCGCGCTGTAAATCCAGGGCGTCCAGTCCGGCCAGAAATTCCGGCGCAGCACGATCTGGCAAGACTTCCATCAAGCGCCTGTATAATACGTCCCAGGTCTTATGCTCAGTATCAGTGTAGTCGCCCCAATCCTGATTGATTGTCCAATCAGCATTTGCATCTGGGGGTTTTACATATTGGTTGCTCATGTAACTAATATAGGAACTGAGAAGGGCGATGTCTTGTTCAATATGGATAATTTTCAAAAGAAATCTGGAGACCCTAAATGATCAAGCTGTATGACTATTGGCGCTCCTCTGCGGCTTACCGGCTTCGAATTGCGCTTAATCTGAAGGGACTGGACTATACGAGTGTTCCGATCAGCCTGCATCCTGACCATAAAGACCATCGCAGCGAGTCTTACCGGGCGCTCAATCCACAAATGCGGGTCCCGGCGATCGAGGTGGACGGGCAGGTCATGGGGCAATCCATGGCCATCCTGGAATGGCTTGAGGAGACGTATCCTGAGCCTGCTTTGCTTCCGGCTGATCCGCTGCAACGCCTGAAAGCGCGCGGCTTTGCCGACATTATCGCTTGCGATATTCACCCTCTGAACAATGTGTCGGTCCTCGGCGTCCTGAAGACCGAATATGCTGCGGATGAAGCCGCGATTGCAGCCTGGTATGCAGACTGGATCTTGCGAGGGTTCAGCGCTCTAGAGGCCATGGTCCCAGAGGCTGGTTCAAACTACTTATTCGGCGACCAACCAGGGCTCGCCGAAATATGCCTCATTCCACAAATCTATAATGCGCGCAGATATGATGTTGATCTGACACTATTCCCCAAACTAACCGCGATAGATGAAAACTGCAGAGCTTTGCCAGCTTTCCAGAACGCATCGCCTGAAAGTGTGAAGCCAGCTTAGTTGCGCTGTCCTGACTTCAGGACATACCCACGTTCGGTCAGCTCGAACATTTTGGCGATGTCCGGGTGGCTGATACGTGTATCATCACCATCTGGTACAAGGTTCTGTTCAGAGACATACGCCACATAGTGCGTGCGCTCATTCTCTGCGAACAAGTGGTAATAGGGCTGATCCTTGGTCGGGCGGACCTCTTCAGGGATGGCTTCATACCATTCATCGGTGTTCGCAAACACTGGATCGACATCAAAAACAACGCCTCGAAAGTCAAACAGGCGGTGTTTCAGGACCTGCCCAATCTGATATTTTGCTTCGCGCGTTGGGATTGCATTGGGTAAAGCAGGTGGCTCAGTCGCGCGCACAGGCTTTTTCTCGGCGGGTTTGGCGCCGCCGAACAAACGTTTGAGACGTTGTATGAGGTTCGGTCGATGACTCATGACCCAAGTCTGTGCTACAGGTTTCACCAACATACAAGATTTGGACAGCATATGTCTGTAGATAAAATGCGTGACGACCGGAAGGCGGGCAGCCGGACCGGGTCACGTAATCGCCGGAAACCTCCGCTTTATGCGGCGGTGGACCTTGGCACGAACAATTGTCGGCTGCTGATTGCTGCGCGCAC
The DNA here is from genome assembly GCA_964528975.1 of uncultured Hyphomonas sp. GTDB lineage: Bacteria > Pseudomonadota > Alphaproteobacteria > Caulobacterales > Hyphomonadaceae > Henriciella. The sequence continues at coordinate 7,530 of CAZGVG010000019.1, read as the reverse complement.
GCGAGATACCTTCGCTGTGCTCGATTCCCATTCACAAATTGCAAGACTAGGCGAGGGGCTTGAGGCCACAGGTCGCCTCTCTGACGCGTCGATCGAGCGAGCAATGGATGCGCTCCATAAAATCTCCAAGAAACTCAAGGCCAAAAAAGTTGGCTATGTCAGGTGCATCGCGACTGAAGCGTGCCGCAGAGCAGAGAATGGTGCTGAGTTCATACAGCGCGTGCGTGATGAAACTGGACTGACCTTCAAAATTATTGGCCCCGAAGAAGAGGCACGTCTTGCCTTGATCGGTTGTCATAACCTGATTGAGCCGAATGTGGATCGGGTGCTTGTTGTTGATATTGGCGGCGGCTCAACCGAGCTGTCTTTTGTTGACGCTGTTCCAGCAAATGAGGGCGGCCTGAAGGGCATGTTGGCCAAGCCGCCAATCCTGGCCTGGCGCAGTTTGCCTGTCGGCGTTGTCACTCTGACTGAGGCTTTCGCACATCTGCCTGAAGAAGAAGCCTATCCAGCCATGTTGGCGCATACCCAAGGCTTGATCGATAAATGGAAGCGTGCCGAGGAAATCCGAACCGCGTTTGATGAAGGGCGCGCCCATGCGATTGGTACATCCGGAACTGTAACCTGTCTGACGGGCGTCTCCCTTGGTTTGACCAAGTATCGCCGCGATCAAGTCGATGGGGCATGGGTCACGGAAGACATCATGATGGACACGATCCAGAAGCTGCGGGATGCAGGCCCCATTGGCCGCACCAAATTCCCAACAATCGGGACAGATCGCGCCGCTCTGATGCTGGCGGGCTGCGCAATTGTCGAGGCTACTTGGTCGCTTGCGAGAGGTGGACGGATGCGCATTGCTGACCGCGGCCTGCGTGAAGGCCTGCTGCTTTCAATGATGCAGGGCCCGAAACGCCGGAAACGTAAGAGCAATCGCAGGCGCAGAAAGCCTCAGCCGGGTCAGACCCCGCAATCCAGTGGAGCAGTCGCAGATGTCTGATGATGGAAAGCGGCGCTGGACCGGACCGAAAGACACAAGTAAGGGCGGCTCAGGCCGTCGCTCGGGTGAGCGTAAGATCATTGCATACAGAGCCAAATCTGAAAGCTCCAAAAAATGGATCGAGCGTCAACTCGCCGACCCTTATGTGCAGAAAGCTAAAAGCGAGGGCTACCGCGCCCGGGCGGCATATAAACTGCTCGAATTGGATCAGCAGGCAAGACTCCTACGCCCAAACATCCGCGTCGTTGATCTGGGCTGTGCGCCGGGCGGGTGGTTACAGGTTTGTATCCGAAAAGGCGTCAAGGAAGTGGTCGGTATCGACCTGCTCGAGGTTGAGCCTGTTACGGGCGCTCACATTGTGCAGGGCGATGTCAATAATCCCGACGACATTGCGCTGATGATGCAGGGGCTGACCGGGCCGCCTGATCTCGTCTTGTCTGACATGGCGGCAAATACGACGGGCCATAAGCAAACTGACAGTCTGCGCACAGCCGCGCTGACCGATATGGCGCTGCACTTTGCCGAAACGAATTTGGTCAAGGGTGGCACATTCTGTTCTAAAGTCTTCCAGGGCGGCGCGACGCCTGAAATGATGACGCGGTTGAAGGCGACCTTCAAAACGGTCAAACATATTAAACCTCCAGCGAGCCGGGCAGGATCGCCGGAACTCTTTGTCGTCGCTAAGGGCTATCGCGGATAAAACGCGATGACGGATGGAGCCCCCACGCAGTTTCCGGATGTCACCATTAGCCGAAGGGCGGCGCGCTATGCTCTGGTGGGATTAAGCGCTGTCTATATAGCCGCTTATGCTTTGTTCAAAGCGCCACCTGTTGGGCAATCCTGGCATTTCCTGATCGACCTTGGATTGGGGGTGATTCTCCTCGCGCTCAGCTATATCGATTTGCGAACAGGTTTATTGCCAGATATTCTGACCTTGCCGCTCTTGGTGTTGGGGCTTGCCTATCATGGCGTTTTACAGACCAACCTGCTTCTGGCGGTCTTAGGCGCCGCAGTTGGTTATGCTTTGATCGCAGGTCTCGGCTTATACTGGCGCCGAATACGCAAAGTGGAGGGCATAGGCCTTGGCGATGCAAAACTCCTCGCAGCTGGCGGCGCTTGGGTGGGAATCAGCGGGCTACCATTTCTCCTCGTTATTGCGTCGGGATCGGCTCTGGTCGGGCTGCTATTTTTGTCACGCGTGGCACGTTTAGCAGAAGAACGTGCCGCAATCGCATTTGGACCCTACCTCGCTTTGGGCACCTGGGTCGTGTGGTGCACAAACGAAGTCCTTTTTGCTGTATAGTCAGTAAACGGATTATATAGTGATACCAATCAAATAAGGTGCCCCTGTCAGGTAAGGGTTTTTCTGCTTTTAGTCCCCACTTTCAATATGTGCGCATACTGACAAATATAGAGAATTTTCAACGTATTACGTGACACTAATAAGTCTGATCCTGACACAGAACTGTAGTGTTTTTGCTAAAAAACCGTCACCTGCTTTCAATACTCGGCGCCTTGAAACGGCTGCGAAGGATTCTCGGTCGTCTTCAGGCAAATTCAATTCGAGGACCACCATGAAACTTCGTATGACTGTTAGTGCGCTTGCGCTTGGATTAATCTCAGCCTGCTCAGGTGGTGGCAGCGTTTCGTCCCCCGGCACGACCCCAGTAACCGCACCCCCTGCACCAGGTGGGGGCGGGACCGGCGGTGGCACCGGCGGCGGATCAGCCACTTGCCCAACAGGTTTCACAGAAGGCACAGCTGTTGGCGGCCTAACCACTTGTAACCTTTCAGGTGACATTCTCTCGGACACAACTCTGACAAACGTTTCCGGCATTGCGTATCGTATTGATGGCCGCATAAATGTGGGCATTGATACGGGCGCAGACGGAACCGCTTCGGGCGGTACAGCAGCCACGCTGACAATTGAGCCGGGCGTTACGCTTTTTGGGTCATCAGGTAGCGATTTCGTTGTTGTAAATCGTGGGTCACAGATCATTGCGGACGCGAACTCAACAAACCCGATCATCTTCACATCAGAAGATGATCTTGAGCGTCAGAACGATGCTGACACCACCAATGATGATGGCGGCGACAATATCGGCGAGTGGGGCGGTCTTGTAATTCTCGGCCAAGCGCCAATCAACCGGTGTCCATCAGGCACTGTTGGCACCGTCACGTGCGAAAACGCTGTTGAAGGCGTGTCCTCGCCAAATGCGGTATATGGCGGTACTGATGCAAGCGATAGCAGCGGTATCCTCGACTATGTTCAAGTTCGCTTCGCAGGCTTTGAGCTTCCACCAGCCAACTCTGGTAATGAGTTGAACGGTATTACATTTGCCGGCGTTGGTGACGGCACTGAAGTGAACTTTGTTCAGGTCCATAATAACTCTGATGACGGCGTTGAGTTCTTCGGCGGTTCAGTTGACGTGAAATATCTTGTCCTGACCGGCAACGATGATGATTCAATTGACACCGACAATGGTTATAATGGCACCATTCAGTTCGCTGTTGTAACCCAGCGCGCTGCTGGCGGTGACAATATCAACGAAGCCAGCTCAACAGGTGCAGGCGGAACTGATGCGTCTAACCCAAGCATTGCGAACTTTACTTTCGTTGGTAACCGCACAAACGCTTTCCGCCTCAACTCAGGTACTATTGGTAACTATATCAACGGCATCGTAAGCTACGGTCAGGAATGCTTCCGTTGGCAGGATGCGGGTAATGATAACGCAACTTTCGAAGCTGCTGGTGACCCGGAGTTCCGTTCAGTTCTGTTCGATTGTGCTGGCGGTCTCTTTGCTGGTAATTCTTCGGCCAACGGTCAGACTGTGGCACCGCTGGCGGTCGCAGCAGATACAGATAACGTTCAGGGTGCAAACTCTCTGGCGGGTAACTTCTTCCCTGGCCCGAACGAAGCGGGTGTGACAGCAGAAGATCCAAGCGCTGCGAACGCTAAGTTCGTCAGCACTGACTATATCGGTGCCTTCAGCCCAACAGAGAGCGAAACTCAAAATTGGGCTTCTGGTTGGACATTTGCTCTCTTCCCGGAAGCAACGTGCCCGGTTTCAGCCAACGTATCTGACTCAGGCCTTACTCTTGATGGTCAAAAAGTCTGCCGCGTCAGCGGAACCATCACAGACGATCTTCGCCTGACACGTGGCAACATCTACGAAATTGACGGTCGCTTGAACGTTGGTGTTGATGTTGGCGCAACAGGAGCAGCAACTGGCGGTGATCCAGCCAGCCTGACGATCGAAGCCGGTGTCACCCTGTTCGGTGATAACGGCGCTGACCATCTGGTCGTAAACCGTGGTTCGCAAATCTTTGCGAACGGGACTGCTCTCAACCCCGTCATCTTCACATCAGAAGATGATCTGTCGAACACTCAGGTTGATCCAGCCAATTCAATTGGTGAGTGGGGCGGTCTTGTTCTGCTCGGTCAGGCTCCTATCAACCGTTGCCCATCGGGTACTGTCGGCACGGCCACTTGTGAGAACGCAGTTGAAGGTGTCTCGTCTCCAAACGCTGTCTATGGCGGTACAGAGGAGAATGACAGCACTGGTTCTCTGACATATGTCCAGGTCAAGTATGCTGGTTTTGAGCTTCCACCGGCCAACTCTGGCAACGAGCTGAACGGCATTACGTTTGGCGGAATTGGTGACGGCACAACCGTTGAGTATATCCAGGTTCACAACAACTCTGATGACGGCGTTGAGTTCTTCGGCGGCGATGTGAATGTCAAATATCTGGTACTGACCGGCAACGATGACGACTCTATCGACACGGATAACGGGTATGATGGCAACATTCAGTTCGCCATCGTCACTCAGCGTTCAACAGGCGGTGATAACATCGTAGAGGCTAGTTCTACTGGCGCAGGCGGTACTGACCCATCAAATGCTACCATTTCAAACTTCACCTTTGTCGGTGACCGTTCGAATGCGTTCCGTCTGAACTCAGGAACCGTTGGTCAGTATGTTAACGGTGTTGTTGATTATGGTCAGGAATGCTTCCGCTGGCAGGATGCGGGTAATGACAACGCAACTTTCGAAGCTGCTGGTGACCCAAGCTTCAACTCAGTCCTCTTCGACTGTGCTGGTGGTCTGACAGCTGCGAACTCCGCAGCAAATGGAACAACTGTTGCCCCGCTCGCTGTGGCTGCAGACGCCAACAACTCTACATCTACGGCGAACAGCCTGGCGAGTACGTTCGTGAACGGCCTGACTGAAGATGGCGTTACAGCCTTCGACGTTACCACGCTCGATCCGTTCTTTACTGCCGTCGATTATATCGGCGCCGTTGAGGATGCAAACGACACCTGGTGGCAGGGCTGGTCTTGCGGCCTTGAAGCAAGCGACCCTTGCTAATCGACGAAAATATGCTGGGGCGTCATTCGACGCCCCGGTTCCCCTTTTGATGACGGCTGGTGATCGATGAGAAGATTCCAAGGCCGGATTGCCAACAAGGTTCAAGCATAATGAAACGCTCAATTACCCATTCTCTCTTGCTGTCGACGGCTTTGACCATAACAGCCTTTCAGGTTGCTCAAGCCCAAGAGCAATCCGAGCCCGCCGCAGAAACTGAAACCGAAGCAGAAGCCGGAGAGGCCCGCACGCTCGAAACGGTAACCGTTCGCGGTCGCTTTATTCCAGAGCCGCAGCGCCAGACCTCTCAGGTGGCCTCTTTCCTTTCCGCAGAAGACCTCGCGCGCCAGGGCGATGCCAACGCCGCTCTCGCTCTGACTCGTTTGAGTGGTCTTAGCGTTGTTTCTGGCAAGTTTGCCTTCGTTCGCGGACTAGGCGATCGCTACTCCTCAGCGCTCCTGAACGGATCACCCCTGCCAAGCCCTGAACCGCTTCGCCGGACTGTGCCGCTTGATCTTTTCCCATCAAGTGTTCTGGATGGCGCATCTGTTCAGAAAACCTTCTCAGCCGATTATCCTGGCGAGTTTGGGGGCGGTCTGATCGATCTCAAAACCATAAAACAGCCGGTTGAGAACTATTTCAATGTCAAGCTTGGTGTCGGTTATAATACTGAGTCCACGAATGATCTTGGCCTCCTCGTTGAGGGCAGTGATACAGACTGGACAGGTTATGATGATGGCCTGCGTGACATCCCAGCACCGCTCCAGACTGTTTTCTCCAGCGAATCTTCACTGAATGATTTCAGCGCAGCAGATATTGAAACGATTGGTGAGAGCCTGGTAAATACCCCGCTCAGCGTCATTCTCAACGAGGACCTTGGGCCTAACAGCAACGTCGCAGTTGATGGCGGCATGGCGTTCAGCGCTGGCAATTTCGATTTCGGTATGGTGGGCGTTGCAGGCTACTCTCAGGATCTTACAACAGAGCGGTCTGTGCGTCAGTTCGCTCAGGGCGGACGTATCGGGCGCCAGTTTGAAACAACCGAAACCACCGTTGACACGACCGTCAATGCATTGAGCTCCGGCTCAATTGGGTGGGACACGAACGAAGTTCAGGCCACCCTGTTCTACGTGCATACAACCTCTAACGAAGCTCAGATTGATGTCGGCAGTGACTTCAACGCTCCGGGCACGGGTAATGTTCAGAACGAATCGACAGGTTGGTTTGAGCGTGAATTGCTCTTTTTCCAGCTTGCGGGTGAGCATGAATTTGACAATTTGACCGCCAATTGGCGCGCCTCAACGTCTGAATCCTCGCGTGACGCACCCTATGAGCGCTCTATCTCCCGCGAGATTGTCGATGATGGTCGCATTCTCTACCGTCCTGGTAGCGGCGCCTATGGTATCAATTTCTCTGATCTTACAGACCAGAATGTCGCCTTTGGCGGTGATCTGGCTTACTTGGTCGAGCTTGATGATGGGCGCGAGATGACCTTCTCGGGTGGTTTCGATTACAGCGACACAGAGCGTGACTATAATTTCCGCGGGCTTCGCTTTGTTGGGGGCAACTCCTTGACCGACGAAATCCGCGAATCGCGTCCTGACTTCCTGTTCTCGCCTGATAATATCGATCCGAACCGGTTCGAATTGCAGGAATCCTCATCTGTAAATGATAATTATGACGCAGAACTTGAGGTTACAGCAACTTATGGCCAAATCGACGTCGATATCACAAACTTCATTCAGGCGACGCTAGGCGCGCGTTACGAGGATGCGGTCCAAACCGTTGCGACCTCTGACCGGTTCGGAAACCCAGGCAATAGCTCGGTGAATCTGGAGAATGACTATATTCTTCCATCTGCAACCGTGACCTGGAACTTTGCGGATGACCTGCAGCTTCGCCTTGGTTACTCACAGACAATTGCGCGCCCGCAGTTCCGTGAACTCGCACGCTCAATCTACTTCGATCCAGAAGGCGACCGGACCTATCGTGGTAACGATCAGCTCGTTGATACGGAATTGAAGAACTATGATGCACGTCTTGAGTACTATCTGGGCACGAACCAGTTCGTGAATGTTGCGGCTTTCTATAAAGAGATCACAAACCCGATTGAAGAGTATCGTTCTTCGCCGTCTGACTTTGTCTTTGAAACCTCATTCATCAACT
>CAZGVG010000018.1:0-36192 GCA_964528975.1 uncultured Hyphomonas sp. | reverse complement strand
AGATCGGCGCTGGCAGTAGTCGAACCCGGCTGGCTGAAATGCCTGTCGAGGATATTATTGCTGAAGCCGAAGCGGGCCTCATCAAGCTACTAACGACCTTTGCAAACCCTGATCATCCTTATCTCAGCGCGCCGCGCCCGCAGCGCGTCAAAGATACTTATGAAAGTAATTATACCCGGCTTGCCCGGCGCGATGAATGGGTGGGCTTAGATACTTATGACTAGCCTCCAATCGCCCCCTTCAGAGGCTTTTGAACAGGCCAAACGCGCGCAGGCCGCAGCTGCGAATCCTGCACAATCGGCCTGGGTTGAAGCCAATGCTGGGTCGGGTAAAACCAAAGTCCTGATTGACCGTGTCGCACGCTTGCTCCTCCGCCGCCCCGAAGATGGCAGCCCTGGCGCAAGCCCAAGCTCCATCCTCTGCATTACTTACACAAAGGCGGCCGCCAACGAGATGCTGTCTCGCTTGTTTGGCACGCTTGGTGACTGGTCCATCTCAAGTGATGATAGGCTACGCACGAAACTCGCAGGCCTGGAAGGTCGGAGCGACGCGGCCTATACACGCGAAGATTTGAAACAAGCCCGCGCCTTGTTTGCCCGCGCGCTTGAAACACCGGGCGGCTTGCGCATTGAAACAATCCACGCGTTTTGCGCGCGTATTCTGCGCCGTTTCCCCCTGGAAGCCGGGGTTTCTCCAGGGTTCACTGAAATCGAGGATGATGAAGCCAATTCGATCTGGCAAAGCGTCGTAGATCAACACATACAAACCGCTGCAGTTGAGTATCCGCAAGCACTTCTAACCCTTTCTGAGGCCGCTGGCGGTCTTGGCGTTAGCGCCGCGCTCACCACCCTGAAATTCAAACGCGAAGCCCTTTTAGCCTTTTCCAGACAGATACAATCCGGTGCCGACCCTGCGGCTACTATTCGCAGCGCTGCCGGTGCCCCGCAAGACAGCCCGATAAACCTGATCACGGCGGCGATGGGCGCAGACTTGCCAAAGGCAGAGATCATTGATGCGGTAGAAGAGTTAAACGCGGCCCCGCGCAAAGCCACCGATACAAAACTGTTTGTGGGACTCTGCGCTATGCTAGATGAGCCTGATCCTGCTGCAGCCTTTGAGCTTTATCTCACAGCAATTGGCGGTAAATCGCATGATTTTTCACCGAAATCGAACCCGTATACAGCAGCGGTTCCCAAAGGTGGCAAAGTTGTAGACCTGTTTAGCCGCGATACCCGAAAAGGGGATCCCGAAGGCCACGAAATTACACGCATAAAGGCAGTCTATGACAGCCTGTCTGCCGCCAAGACAGCAGAGCGAACGCTGGCCTTGATGCAGGTAGGCCTACCCATTGTCAAAGCCTACGCACAACAGAAAAGGCTTCGGGCAGCGCTTGATTTTGATGACCTTATCGAGAAAACACGCGGACTTCTGACCACATCCAATGCTGCAGAATGGGTCCTTTATAAGCTGGATGGCGGTCTATCGCATCTTCTACTTGATGAAGCTCAGGACACCAGCCCACCGCAATGGGCGCTGATTAATGCGCTCGTCGAAGAATTTCAATCCGGGCTCGGCCAAGGTAGAACCCCACGTCCTCGCACCCAATTTGTCGTGGGCGATCCAAAACAGTCCATCTACTCTTTCCAAGGTGCCAATCAGGAGCATTTCTTGGCCGAGGGTCAAACTTTCCTCCGCCGTGAGGAACCGCTCGCGGCGGAGGAGAATCGCGCCGTGAACAAACCCGAAATGGCCATGTCGTTTCGCTCAACGCCTGAAGTGCTTACTTTTGTTGATAAAGTCCGCGAGCTTGTCCCTCTTACGGATGCTGCGACCGACCTCCAGCCGCCTAGCGACGCGAACCTGAAACCACATGAGGCGCGACGCCTCAATCAACCGGGCCGGATTGAACTCTGGCCACTGGAAATGCCAAGCGCAACCCAAAACGAAGAAACCGACTGGACTGCTCCAACCGACCACATACCAGCCAATGCCCCCCGCCGTCGCCTCGCACAGAAAATTGCTGGTAGCGTTCGATCCATGATCGATAGATCTGAGACAGTCTGGAAAGAACAGCCTGATCGGTCCTGGGCGCGACAACCAATTGCACCAGAAGATATTCTTATTCTTGTGCGCAGCCGGAATGAGCTGTTCGAGGCTTTGATTGACAGTCTCAAGCAAGAAAACATCGCCGTCGCGGGCGCTGATCGCTTAAGATTACTTGATAATCTGGGCGTGCAGGATTGCCTGAATCTCATCCGCTTTGCGCTGCAACCGGGCGATGACCTTGTACTAGCCGAGATACTCCGAGGGCCATTTTGTGGGCTAACTGATGATAACAAACATCTGTTCGTGCTGGCACATGATCGCGGTACTGGTATCACGCTCTGGCAATCGTTGGAGCAAAATCAAGATCGCGAGTTCTCAGCCGCAAAGGCGTTTTGCCAGAGTATATTGGACGCAGCGCACTTACCCGCTTTTGACTTCCTGACGCAGGTCCTGACTAGGCGCGACGCAAATGATCTTAGCGGTTGGGATAAGCTGACCCAACGCCTCGGCGAACCCGTCAGAGACCCAGTTCGAGCGCTCCTGATGGGCGCCCTTGGGCATGACATGGCCAGCCCAATGAGTTTACAGGCGTATCTGGTCGAAATTGAAGGCAAAGATACCATCCTGAAGCGAGAGCTTGGAGAGCCGCAAGGCGCTGTTCGGGTAATGACTGTCCACGGCGCAAAGGGTCTACAGGCCCCAATTGTCATCCTGCCAGACACAACAGGCGGCACCAAGTCCACCAGTGACGCGATGTTCTTCACCCCTGCTGGGACGCCGCTTTATAGCCCCTCTTCAGGGCTGGACTGCGCCGCGACAAAAGCAATGCGGGAGGCTGCAAATATTGCAGCAGAGAAAGAATCGCGCCGGCTTCTTTATGTGGCGCTTACCAGAGCGGCAGACCGCTTGATCATCGCTGGCGCCGGACTTGGAAATAGTAAGGACGGGTTTGCAAAATCGTCTTGGTATCGCTGGTGCCTAACCGCAATGAAGAACCTGAACCCGCAAACACTGGACACTGATGAAGACATAGCCGAAACGCTCTATTATGGGTCTGAGCCTGTTTTGCTTCCATCGCAGAGCACTAAACAGACCACCCAAACCAAGCTTGCCCCAGCATGGCTATTCAAGTCTGCTGCGCTACCAAGCCCGCCTATTCGCCTTGCCGCGCCGTCGCGCCTGACCGAAGATCGCTCAACTGTTCTCAAGCCGTTTGGACCTGACCGAAGCAGGGCTCTGCGCCGCGGTCGTTTAATTCACGCTCTTCTACAAACGCTACCCTCAGTCACAGACGCTGACCGCCTTAAAGCGGCGCAGCGTTTCCTAAGTCGTGAACCGGACCTCACCAAAGCTGAGATCGCCGAGATGCTTGATGTTACACTTGCTACGCTTCAGCACTCAGCCTTCGCGAACATCTTTGCAAAAGGTGGCAGGGACGAAGCCGCGATTGTCGGCACGCTCCCGAATGGACAGATGGTGAATGGGCGTGTCGATAGACTCGTAATCACCCCTGAAGAGGTCCTAATCATAGACTATAAAACTGACCGACCTGCCCCAAAAGATGCGAAGGATATTGGCGAGGCCTATCTGGTTCAGATGGCGGCTTACCGCGCGGTCCTACAGGCGCTTTATAATGATAGCCGCCCTGTGCGCTGTGCGCTTCTCTATACCGATGGCCCGCGCCTGATCGAATTGGATAGCCAAGAGATGTCAGAATCACTAAACCGTGTCACCAGTAGGGTTTGACGCAGCAGAAAACTCCCTATCTTGTGTCGCAAGAGATCAAACAAAGGAGGTCAAAATGGCCGCTGAACATATTACAGACGATAATTTTGACGCTGCTGTTGCCAGCGAAACACCAGTCGTCGTCGACTTCTGGGCTGAGTGGTGCGGTCCTTGTAAAGCTATGGCCCCGCATCTCGATGCTGTTGCCGATGAGATGAGCGGCGACATCAAAGTCGCCAAAATCAACGTTGATGACAATCCAATGGCCGCGTCTAAGTATGGTATTCGCGGTTTGCCAACGCTCATGATCTTCAAGGGCGGTAAAGTGACTGCGACCCACCCGGGTGCAATGTCCAAGCAAAAGATCACAGAATGGATCAAGGAAAACACCTAACCGTTTTCCAACCTGAAAAAAATGAAAGCCTCGCCCTACGGCGGGGCTTTTCTTGTTTCTACAGCGCGCTAGCGTGTAGAAACAGGAGATAATCATGACCCCTTATCAAGCCCTTGATCGTTCAGTTGCTGGCAAGACCGTCTTCATTACAGGCGCAGCAAGCGGGATGGGGCGCGCTACGGCGCATCTCTTTGCACGCGAGGGCGCTAAGGTGATGGCCACGGACATGGACGCTGAGGGTGTTCAAATCGTTGCTCAGGAGATCAAAGATGCAGGGTTTAGCTCTATAGAGGCGCTGACCCTCGATGTCGCAGATCATGACGCCATCAAGGCAGCTGTAACAGCAACCGTTGAGACGTTCGACGCACTTGACATCCTGATCAATAATGCAGGTTTTGCTCGCCTCGCTCATCCTTCTGAAGACCAGTATGAGACGATCTGGCAAGACAGCCTCAATGTCATGCTAACGGCGCATCAACGCTTGATCAGAGCAGCCCTTCCACACTTGATGAAGACAGAAACCGGAGGCCGCGTGGTCAATATCGCGTCAACAGAGGGCCTAGGCGCAACGCCCGGCAATGGACCTTATGTTGCCGCCAAGCATGGCGTGATCGGCCTCACGCGCGCGATGGCGACCGACCTTGGCCGTGATGGCATAACCTGCAATGCAATCTGTCCGGGACCTATTGAGACAGGCATCAATGCATCTATCCCGGACGAGCACAAAGTGATTTACGCGAAACGCCGTGTTCCCCTGCGCCGCTACGGCATCCCTGAAGAAGTCGCTCAGATCACACTCTCCTGCTGCTTACCAGCTGCCTCTTATCTCAACGGCGCGATCATTCCAGTTGATGGCGGCATGAGTATCAAGAACGCTTAAGGTATCAGACTCAAAGTCAAACAACTCGCCATATGGAACGTAAGGCTACAGAATGTTCTCCAGCATCAGCGAACACTTCGCCCTTCAATTCTTCTTAAATTATATTCTGGTGCCGCTCTTCGTCGGTGTTGTGTCTGCAATTGTAACGACGCAGATTTATAATCTCCGGCTAAGCAAAGCACGCCAAGATGCCTCTCAAGGCATAAAAGGCCAGTACAGACAGATGGTTCAGTCCATTGATATGCTTATATTTTACCTACTTCATGCCTTGCCGCAAAGCATCTTCGATGAGGATCAAGCGACCTACATTGAACTAGACGAAACAGGATTCGATCTCTTCAAACAAAAATATGAGGAACACCGAGTAGAAATCACCACTTTATATAGTGGAATTACAGTCCTAATGAATGACTATATGAACCATAAGAGCACGGAAAATTATAGAGTTCTGATTGAGTGCGCTTTTACAATACACTGTATTTTGCAGTTCTTCGAAACACTCATTCGCTACCACTCAGATCGATTCATCACCTCTCCTTATATGGATACCCAAAGCATCACTGAAACTGATTTGAGGGAGTTAATTGTAGGGATATTCGGTTATAGGCTCATGGCTGATTGGAAAATCAAGGATAGAAAGCGCTTAGACAAGGATTTGCATGGTAGTGAAAAGTCGATCAACAATCACTATTTCGATTTTGCCATAAGCTTCCTAAAAGCCTTGGGTTACTATGACGAAGAGAAACATACCACTGATACTCACGACGATGTTTTCCCGATCATATTTCTACCAAACGCTATAAACCTCGATGCCAGCTTAGCCGCTGCGCTCAAAGACCGAGAGACTGCACAAGATTAGTCCGGCACTTCATTGTTCGCGGCCAGTACTTCTCCAGCCAGATAAAGCGAGCCAGAGATCAAAATACGGTCAGGGCTCTGCGCAGAGGCTGCTTGTAAAGCTTGAGTCAACGATTTGTGATGGTCCACCTGACCAATAAAGGCTCGCGCCGCATCTGCCAGATTGGCGGGGTCAGCGCCAGCATGCCCGGGTGCATTTGGCAATGTGTGAACGGCTTCGACGACGCCTTTAAACGCATGAAAATAGCCGCCATGATCCTTACTCGCCATCATAGCGGAAACCATAACCGTGCGCCCACCCATCTGCTCAAGCAATTCAGCAATCGCAACAGCCGCATGCGGATTATGGCCGCCGTCGAGCCAAACCTCAGCGGCGCCTGCTAAATCAGCCACCGGACCAGATTTCAGCTTCTGCATCCGGGCTGGCCACTTCGCGCTCTTGGCGCCGTCCCAGATCGCAAGTTCATTTACGCCGTCCAAATCTAGAGTACGCATCGCCAGCCCAGCAAGCGCCGCATTATAGCGTTGATGCGTGCCGGGAAGAGCAACCTCGGTTGGCACTTTCTCAATGTCTTCAATCTTCAAGGTGGCCAGAGGCGCGTCTAGGTCTTGCGCCTGCCGTGCAATCACATCGCCGCATACTCGCGCCTGTATCGCGGAAACGACTGGGCAACCTTGCTTGATGATACCTGCTTTCTCTCCGGCGATGACGGCCAGATCTGTCCCGAGAAACTGCTTATGGTCATAATCAACAGGTGTAATCACACTGAGCGCGGGCTTGGCGATGACATTCGTCGCATCATAACGCCCGCCAAGACCTACTTCGAGGATCATCAGATCAGCTTCCACTTCGCTAAAGGCCAGAAAGGCTGCCGCTGTTGTCGCCTCAAAATGAGTAATGGAACGTCCGTCCAAAGCTTCAAACGTACGATCAAGCCAGTCAATCAGCGCCTCATTCTCAACCAGATGTCCCGCCAAGCGGATACGCTCATTGAAGCGCACCAGATGCGGTGAGGTAAAGACGTGCACTTTCAGGCCAGCCGCTTCTGCCATGGCGCGCAAATAGGCGCAGGTCGAGCCTTTGCCATTCGTGCCGGCAACATGGATGACCGGAGGAAGCTTGTCTTGCGGCCGCCCCAGCGTCTCCAGCACAGCCTCAATGCGGCCGAGCGACAACTCGATCACATCAGGGTAAAGGCCCTCGAATCTGTTAAGGGCCGCGGTAACAGCGGAAAAATTGGCGCTCAATCTTCGCTCGCTCTTGGCGCAGGTACATCTGCCGAGGGCGCTTCAACTGGTAAGCTGGAAACATCCTTCTCTGCGGCTTTGCGCTTCGGCATCAAGTGCCCCAGAACCCGCGAGAGTGTGCCCTTCAGCTCGCGACGGTCGGTAACAATATCAACAGCGCCTTTTTCGCGAAGGAATTCAGAGCGCTGAAACCCTTCAGGCAGTTTCTCGCGAATGGTTTGCTCAATCACGCGTGGTCCAGAAAACGCGATCATCGCGCCGGGCTCTGCAATATGAACGTCGCCCAGCATCGCGTATGAGGCAGACACCCCGCCAGAGGTCGGATCACACAGGATCACAACATAAGGCAAGCCTGCCTCTTTGACTTCCTGAATGGCAAGCGTGGTGCGCGGCATCTGCATCAAAGACAGCGTGCCTTCCTGCATCCGTGCGCCGCCAGACGCGGTACAAATGATGAAAGCAGCTTTCCGCGCTACAGCCATTTGCGCAGCGGCGATAAAGCCTTCCCCGGCCGCCATGCCAAGCGATCCGCCCATAAAGGCGAAATCCTGCACCAGAACGACGGTTGGAATACCATCAACCTTGCCAAAAGCCGCCGCCATACAATCGTCTTGCGCGATTGGGGAAACCGCGCCTGTATCGGGCGCTTCCTCTTTATCCCGTTTGGCAATCTTGCTTTTCGCGCCTTTAATCCGCGATGGATAAGGTTTATCATCTTTGAACTTTAAGGGGTCGGCGGACACAGGTGGCAGCGGGATCGGCTCCCAGCGCTCCTGATCAAAGAACAAACGAAAGCGGCGGCGGGGTGATATGCGCAAGTGCGCCCCGGCGGGTGTAACGTAGAAGCTTTCTTCAAGGTCGGAGCGGTAGACCAGCTCTCCAGACAGAGGACACTTTACCCAGAGATTATCTGGGGTGTCTTTTTTATTGCCAGACAAAAGGCCCTTTAGGCCCGGTGTGCGGAAATTCGTAAGCCAGTTCATCGCGTCGCGATCCTTACCGTCCGGTCTCGGACTCTTCTAGGCGGGCACCGTCCCCTTAAGCGCCGTACTCAACTCAAGGGCGAGCTGCCCCATCTTCTCTGCTGTAATTTGTGGCGTTTTGGCCACAGTTGCAAGTCTTGCTTCTTCCACAAAAGCAGAGCCCACGACAACCCCATCCGCGATTTTACTCATTTCAACCGCCTGGTGACCTGTCTTTATGCCGAACCCAACACACACCGGCAGGCCTGAAACGCGCTGTGCCATCTCAACACCGCCGCGAATATCTTCCGGGTCGGCTGAACCTGACCCTGTAACGCCTGCCACAGCAACATAATAGAGAAAGCCGCTCGCACCCTCGGCGACTTTCGCCATGCGCGCTTCATTCGTGGTCGGGGTGGCGAGGCGGATCACAGACAGATCATGTTTGGCATACTCAGCGCGTAAAGCGTGATCTTCCTCTGGCGGCAAATCAACCAAAATGGTCCCATCAATACCAGCCTCAGCCGCCGCAGAGGCAAATGCAGCATAGCCCAGCATATGCACAGGGTTCGCATAGCCCATCAGGATAAGCGGCGTCTCCTGATCATCCTCGCGAAACCGTTTGGCCAGCGCCAAGACATCCGTCAGTGTCGTCTTATTGGCTAGCGCTCGTAGTGCCGCTTTCTGGATTGCTGGGCCATCTGCCATCGGGTCGGTGAACGGCGCGCCAAGCTCAATCACATCCGCGCCATTATCACGTAACGCGCAGATCGCTTGATACGAGTTTTCAAGATCAGGATCACCCGCCATCAGATAGGTCACTAAAGCCGCGCGGCCTTCAGCTTTGATCTTGTCAAAACGGACAGTAATTCGTGAGGTCGGCATTAATTGGTATCCGTATTCTCTATAACCCACGCCTCATAAGACGCATTCACCTGCGTGCAACCCAAAGCCACTATGGCCGGCACGTCATAAGGGTGGTGCTCAGCGACAATGGCTTCAATCTTGGCGAAGTTTGAGGCCGGAGCCTTTAGCCAGATAATAAACTCGAACGCCTGCTCCACCACGCCTTTCCAGCGATAGGTCGAGGCCATCGGCCCTTCTATATTTCCGCAAGCTGCTGCGCGCGTATCAACAGCTTCATCAGTAATGGCTTGGGCAACCCGTTGGTTTGGGCAAGTGATGCGGTACAGGGTAAGGCTGGTCACATCTCCACCCCAAGCGCTTCGGCGACGGAGAACACGTCTTTGTCGCCGCGGCCACACATGTTGAGGATCATCAGGCCGTCTTTGCCGAGGTCTTTTGCGACATCGCCGACCCGTGCCAATGCATGGCTTGGCTCAAGCGCGGGAATAATGCCTTCAAGGCGGGTGCAAAGCTGGAACGCCTCCAGAGCTTCGGTATCAGTACAGGTCAAATATTCCGCCCGGCCCGTGTCCCTCAGGAAGCTGTGCTCTGGTCCAATACCCGGATAATCCAGTCCCGCAGAGATCGAGTGTGCATCAATAATCTGGCCATCATCTGTCTGCAAAAGATAAGTCTTGTTGCCATGCAGAATGCCGGGCGCGCCGCCGTTCAGAGCCGCCGCGTGCATGCCTGTTTCGACACCATGACCTGAGGCTTCAACCCCGATCATCCGCACATTCTCATCCTCAATGAAGGGATGGAACAGGCCAATCGCGTTGGACCCGCCACCAATACAAGCCATGATCGCATCCGGCAGGCGGCCTTCACGGTCCAGAATTTGCGCGCGCGCTTCTTTGCCAATGACGCTTTGAAAATCACGCACAAGCTCAGGATAAGGCGCAGGCCCGGCCGCTGTCCCGATGCAATAGAACGTGTCTTCGACATTCGTGACCCAGTCACGCAGCGCCTCGTTCATGGCATCTTTCAGTGTCCCTGTACCGCTAGACACAGGCACAATCTCAGCACCCAGCAGCTTCATCCGGAAGACGTTCGGCTTCTGACGCTCAACGTCCGTTTCCCCCATAAAGACGACGCACTTCAAGCCAAACCGCGCACACACCGTTGCGGTGGCGACCCCATGCTGTCCCGCACCTGTCTCAGCAATGATCCGGCTCTTGCCCATCCGCATGGCCAGCAAGACCTGTCCAAGACAGTTATTGATCTTGTGCGCGCCTGTATGGTTTAGCTCATCGCGTTTGAGATAAATCTTTGCGCCATCAAAGTGCTCGGTTAGGCGTTCAGCAAAGTAGAGCGGACTCGGTCGACCCACATAGTGCGCCCAGAGGTCATCCATTTGGGCCGCGAAGGCCGGATCTTTCTTGGCAGCGCGATACTCTGCCTCAAGATCAAGGATTAGCGGCATCAGCGTTTCGGCGACATAGCGCCCACCGAACACACCAAAACGACCATTCTCATCGGGCCACTGGTCCCAAGTATTGCGCATATCCATCATGAGAACTTTCTAAGCGGTTTTAGCCGCGTCAATAAAGGCGCGGATCAGGTCTTCATCCTTTACCCCTCGCGCCCGCTCAACACCAGAGGAGACATCCACAGCGCGCGCGCCTGTCGCACCTATGGCTTCAGCCACATTGCCAGGCGTCAAACCACCCGCGAGCAGCCATGGCACTTCGGGTTCAAAGCCGTCCAGGATCGCCCAATCAATTGCCGTGCCATTGCCGCCGGGCAGGTCAGCGCCTTCTGGCGGCTTTGCATCGATTAGCAAACGATCCACGCGCCATTGGTCAAGGTCTTCCATATCCTCTGCGCCCGATACGCCAACCGCTTTCCAAAGCTCACAAATGCCGGTGCAATCGCGCCACATGCGTAAGACCTGTTCAGGGGTTTCCGTGCCGTGAAGCTGGATCGCGTTTGGTTCAATATCGTGCAGGATCTGCTCAAACAGGTCTTCATCTGGATCAATTGTCAGGATTACAGACTGCAGTCCCAGCTCTTGCGCAAAGCGTGAGAGGTCAGCGGCTTCCTCCAGCGCATCCTCACCGATACCAAGGACGTTACGCGGGCTTTTGGGATAAAGAACAAAACCAACCCAGTCAGCGCTGGCTTCCGCCGCAAAGCGTACCATACTGGTGTCTTTAAGTCCGCAAATCTTGACCTGTGCCATGCTGCGTCAGGTGCGCGCCGCGCGGCACTCTGTCAAGCGCTCTATCTGCCGCCAAGGCCAAGCTGATTGGCGAGACCCTTGATCGTGTTCTGGTCAAACTTAGCGCGCAGCTTGATATAAGGACCTTGCTGGGTGTAGCGCGCCGCTTCAAAATCATCATCCTCGAAGCCTTCCGCATTCCACCCAACGCTGACCCAGATGTTTTCCTTTGGTGTAAAGCCAATACTAGGGCCAAACGACCAGGCTGAGGTCTTAGTGGCTTCGCCAGACGTCCATGTGCCGTGTAGGCCAACATCAATCTTAGGCGTAATATCGTGGCGCACTTCGCCGCCAATCAAATGGGTAAAGCCTTTCGCCTTTGCGCCGTTCGTATTGGTCTCAACATGTTTGATCCCGTGATACGCAGAGACCTGAGTGCGATCTGTCACCATCGCGTTGACGGCCAGATTATTGACGACTTTTGTGCGATGCCCAGTCGTATCATCCTTGCTGTGACCAAGGTCAAAACGGTTCAGAACAATCAGGCCCTCGCCGCGTGAACGCCAGGCACTGCCAATGCGGACATCTGTTTGTTCGCGGTTGCCCTGATCACTCAGCGCCTGGTTCTGATGTCGAGCGATCGCCGAGAAAGATAGCTTTTCGGTGATCTCACGCGCGCCGCCAAGGGTTGCGACCAGACGCTCCCCAGAGGCGCTGTCGCGCAATTCAACACGACCAGATGCAGCCATTTTGTCACTGCGATAGCCAACCCCGAAATACCCTGAGCTATAGGCTTCGCTTTCAGACAGAGCGCTGCGAACGCCGTCCTCAAGCGGGCTGACGGCATCATCTGCGGTGACATCCAGAGGTATCTCTTCATCGTCCACATTCGCGCGGCGAGCTAGACCTGTACCAACGGTCCAGGCCTGATTGATCTGCCAGGTTTGATCAACGCCAACAGTTGCGCCAATCCGGCGGGCATTGTCCTGCGTGATCATATCGGTTGCGGCGCGCAGCTCAGTTCCGCTCAACGGTGCCCAGGTAATCCCGGCAACGGTATTCTCACCCGAAGCATTCGTGCCATCCGTAATCTCATGGCGCACAGAGAGCGTAGCCCGGCGACCAATCGTCTTATTCAAGCCTAGTGATGTGCGCTGCGGGAAGAGCGTCGCCTCATCGTCATCATCACCGCCGCCCCAGACAGGTTGCTCATGCGCAGCAATAACCGTCAAACCCTGTTCAGCAAACGTTTTGCGGACGCCGGCTGTCGCCAGAATAGACTGGCGCGTCTCATCAAGGCCATCATAGCTTTCAGAGACAAGTCGCATGCCGACATTGACGCCAAAGCCTTGGCTAGCCTGACCAACGGTAATATCCGCGACATTCCGGCGTGATCCCTCGGTAAGGTTCTCCTCACGGTAGGCTTGAGCTTCCAGTTTGCTGACAGACCGATCAGACCCACCTTCGACGTCCGTGACCCCAAGTTCAGCGCTTAACTGGGCGCCAATCCGGCGGAGCGCGGATGTGGAGGAGGATTGTTGACCTAAGCCATAACCCTCTGTTTCTTCTCGGAAATACCCAGACACAAGCATACGTTCTGTACGCCGCACAGCCTCAAGCAAG
Organism: uncultured Hyphomonas sp.; assembly: GCA_964528975.1. GTDB lineage: Bacteria > Pseudomonadota > Alphaproteobacteria > Caulobacterales > Hyphomonadaceae > Henriciella. The sequence continues at coordinate 23,389 of CAZGVG010000018.1, read as the reverse complement.
ACCGCCTCACCAGAGGTTTGACCTGTTTCAGCTTGAGAGTTCGTTGCCGCGATCTCACCGCGAATCTCAGTCGAGGCATCGAGGCGCAAAGTCACATCGGCGGCGATCAGGTTTGACCCTTCAGCGCCCTGCGTTGCGCCATCTTCTTCATGAACGAGGGTCACCCCGGTTTCTAGTTTTCCAGACGCAAATCGCGCCGCGCCGCGAAGACCCGCTGTTACGCCGCGGTCACCAAGCTCAGATGTTTCATAGTCAACGACGATGACATTTGGATTGAAGCCGTCATCTGTCACGGCCACAGGTTGGCGGAAGAACAGCTCGCCCGTAACATAATCAATCTCATAATCGACATAGCGGTTCATCACGGTTGTCGAGAGGATCTCGTCAGGACGGAAGCGGTCACGGGTTTCAATCGTGATCACTTCAGACGAGCGCACCAATGGCGCGGCATCCAGTCGGTATGGGCCCGATGTTCCATCGGCTGCGATCTCGTCCTTCATAAAGGTCTGATTGGTTTCAGCTGCAAAAGCAGTGATTGAAGCATCTTCGCTTTCATAATCGACTTTCAGGCCTGAAAGTCGACGGGAATAACGGCCCAGTTCGGTTCGCGTTAGACCCGTTTCAAAATCACCAAAAACGGCCTGGAACGTGTCTTTTTCGAGCTTAACGTAGACGGGGTAGCGACTCTCAGCATTATTATCCTGCCAAGTCCGGTCACCATACAGCGTATAATATGCGCTTGGATCGATCTCATCAAAGATTTCACCGTCACGCCCGCCCCTGCGTTTGGCGGTATCGACGGCCAGCGTCAGCAGCCAATCACCTTTGACGACCCCCTTTGCGAAGAAGGCAAGGCGCCCATCGCTCATGACCTCGTCAATATCGCGGCTTGCATCGCCATCCAGGTTAGAAAGGAGGCCTTCTGCCTCCGCCAGGCCAACAACGACCCAATCCCTTTTCTCGGGCTGAAGCCAAACATCAATCTCTTCAAAATCGCCGTTCTCTAGCGGAACACTCAGGCGAACGCGGCCAGACTCAAGCGTTGGCTCAAGCTCCACATACGCGATACCATTCGCGCCCACGCGTGTTCCAGTCACAGCTGACAAGCTCGCCGTCACCGGGGCTTCGAACTCTTCTTCAGAGGTTCCGGCAAGACGATACGGATCCGCGACAGAGATCTCAACAAGGCGGCCCTCATGCATTGGGTGCCCATCGCCATCTTCCAAACGGATCGCAATCACAGGGTTGGTTCGCCCATCAGCCGGGGTAATAGACTGATCTGAAACCAGGCGCGCGCGGTCCACTTCGTCAACAAACCACAAGAAGCGCTCAAACCGATCAATCTCGGTCCCGTCTGCGTCTTTAAGGATCGCTATAAAACGGTTTTCGCCCCGCTGAATATCAACGCCGGCCCATCTTGAGATCGCAACATCGCGCTTTTCTGACAATTCCCGCCCTGAGAAGTTCAAACCCGACACGGGTTGCCCATTCAGCATAAGTTCAATCTGCTGCTTTGGCGCATGAACAAATCCAAGATTCACCGAGCGCCCACGCGGCGTTTGATCCGTCTCGGGATAAACCCAGCGCGGCGCTGCATCCATCTGCGCGTTTAACCAGCTCAGGTCATAAGCATCTTCATCAACAGCCCGGTCCTGATTCTCGACCACAACAGCCGCTTCAAGCGCTTCTGCGGTTCGTTTCAGATAGAAGTTCGCGCGCCAGATCGTGCCGCCTGTCGCATCCACGAACTTGGACAAAGCGCTGCCAGCATAGCGCGTATTCTCTTCGCAAATAACTGGCTCATAACCTTCGGGCAAGGTCGCTTCATCAACTTGAACAACATGGGTTCCGGGCTTGATCGCTTCGAAATGGTAAAGCCCATTATCATCTGTAACGACATAGCGCCCGGTTTCCATATAGATACGAACGCCAGGGACGCCTGTGCCATCGATGATTTTGCGGGCCCACTCATCATCGGGTGTACAAGCTGCTTCTGCGATCCGTCCAACAATGGTCAAGCGGGACGCCAGAAGGTCCTCTTCAATAATAATTGCCGCTTCGGCAGTATTGGAAAGCGCTTCGCCGTTTTGATTAACCGCCACAGCCTCGTTGGTGACCTCGCCTGTGGGCGTTCCCGGGCCGACAGCCACAAGATAATTCAGTCTGATACGCTCACCGGGAAGCACAAAAGCGCCGCCAAATGTCAGAACGCGGCCCGTGCTGTCAATTTCCGGGTCTTCAACTGCACTGCCCTCAAGACGCGCAGAACCGTCAACATAACGCATGCCGCGCGGCAGTGTATCGCGCAAAGAAAATGGGGCCGGGACATCGCCAGAGTTTTCTAGCTCAACCGTGTATCCAACAAAGTCCCCGATCGAAGCGGACGCCGCCAGCGCTTCCTTGCGAACGATCAGATCACCATTTGGATCAAGCGGTACATCAAGATTCACCGGGCCTGAGACACTGACAGTAAAGACTTGCCCATAAGACGCATTCAGTTCGGTTCTGAAAGGCGCATTCTGCAACCCTTCAAACTCTTCCTGGCTACGTACCGATGGATAGATGTAGCCTTCTGGCGCATCAACTTCCAAACGATAACGTCCGGCAGGCAGGACAGGGTAAAAGAACACGCCAGGCGCGGCGTCATACACGATGCCAACACCATCTGTGACCTGCTCACCTGTAACAACCGCAGACGGATAAGCCCCGCCGCCATCAATACCTAAAACAGTTGCAGGCAATCCTGTTGTATCATCAATAACTGTTACAGTTACACCGTCGAGCAACTCGCCAGTGAAGCTGTCAAATACACGCCCAAACGGATCAACTAAAGCCGTATCAACCGAAACCTCAGTGGCATCAAAAATATCGATATAAGTGGCTTTCAGTACCGTATTCTGCGGCGTTGTGAGAGTCAGATCATTCTGCGCTGTTGGCTCTGCTGAGCTAGGGAAGTAAGCATAGAAATTCCCCGAATTTGGACCATCCTCGTACAATCTGAGCGTGATCATATCGCCATTATCGGCCTCAACGACGATTGTAACGGTTTCAATCGCATTTGGGTCGCCATTCTGGCCTAAATCTATCACGCGCACGACCATCAGCTCGCCGGCAAGATAGGTTTGTGCGGGGATCAAGCTTACAGGAGATGCTGTATCAAGAGGTTTTTGACCAAACCGTGAGACACCAACAATCGGTTCAAATGGACCGACTTCTGCCCCAGAAGGGCTAAAATCAGAGCCATTCAACTGCACCATAAACGCATCCGGCACATTATCGACAATTCTGAAGAACTCGATCTCAGATGGGGTTGGCCGGGCTTCAATTATAAAGACCGCTTCATTGGTCTGAAAGGTCAGCCGGCCGGTTTCAGTACTTTGAGAGATCGTTGCGATATTGGAAACGCGGTCGCCAAGATCAGCATGTGCGACGGGCACAGACACGCATGACAGCACGCAAGCCAGTGCAAGTGCAAGTAGCCCTGCCCAAATGTGCTTCCACTCGGAAACCATCGCCGTAAATCCACCATCCTGCAGCAGGTTCTTGGACCTGTCTGCTTGCTCAAGGGGCAGATATATTTCTGCCCTCATGGGGAGTAGATTTACGCGACTATGGTTAGGATCAGACTTGGTTAATCAATCAAATTTGATCTATCTCTTTGAAAAGTGCAGTAAAAATGGGGGATTAGGGTCTATTTGACTGCACTTTTACGTGAGTGTTGCACAAATACAAAAAGGTTTGGCCCCCTAAAAAGGAGGCCAAGCCTAGATTTCACTTGTATGGGTCTGGTCTATTTTACCAGTGCACGGATTCGGATCTGAGCTGTATGTCCAGCCCCGAGGCTCGCATTGGTCAGCTCGACCTCACATGTCGTGTCTGTACCGTCACATGCTGTTGATGGCGCAGGCTCGCTAAGGACGAGAGAACCTGAAGCGCCAGTCGCTAGATTGTCTACAAAGCCAGTACCACCTGTGTTGGTGAGCGAGGCATCAATAAAGGTTACCTGAGCTGGCAGAACATCGGTGATAACCAGATCGTCAGCGCTTGCCGTTGCCCCGGAGTTTGTCACTTCAATGACATACTCGATACACGACCCTGGTATCGCTTTCGCATTCGCAACAGCGGTTGCTGAAGCACAATCGGTCAAAGCCACAAAGGGATCTGCAGCCGCCGGCTCTTTAATGGTCAGAACCGTTTTTGTTGCCGCCAGATCAGGAGATTCGACGCGGATCACGCCCGTGGCGGCGTACAAACCGTCCGGGTTGGTGTTATCACCGCCAGTTGTTTCAGCAGCAGAAACCCCGGTTCCATCCGCAAGAACGTTTTCAATGACAGCAAGGTCATTTGTACCGCCCGTCGCCGCCGTAACTGCGCCTGGGGTCACAGGACCGGCATTCGCAAATGCCGTTGGGTCGCGAGTTTCAGCAACCAGTGTTATATCGTCAGTAGAAGCATCCGCGATGCCTGAAGCGATTGTGCCGGTTACACGAATAAACACGCGAACACCTTTTGGCACATCGCCCGTTACCGTGCCGGAACCAGCTGCAATAGCGGTCTGGGCAATCACTGCGAACGTTCCGTCATTTGCGGGTGTCGCACCAACGTCTATCGCGCCATTATCATTAGTATCAACAAGATATTCAATCGTGACACTCCCGGCATCGAAAGTCGTTCCAGCATTATCAAGATCTGCAATAGAGAAAGAGTATGCTTGGGCGTCGTTACCCTCGTTCAACAACTCATATGTCAACGTAGCTGTTGTTCCAGGAGGGCTTGTCAGAACGCTGTTTGTCGCGGTCAAGATCATGTCGACTTTACGGTCAACGGTAAAAGTCGTTGGAGACGCGTTATTGTTGATTGGCGTTTGCGCTACAGTGCCAACGCTATAGCTCAGCTCAAACGTGTTATCCACATCAGTACCGGCCGCGGTAAGGTCGTTGGCCGCCTGCGCTGCCCCGCTCAAAGCTAGGCCGAAAGTTGTTATTGCCGCAAAGCGTGTGAGTACACGTCGCGCTCTTGAGAATGTCATATTGCCCGGCTCCATGAATTTTTTACACACTCTCACATCCTGGTTAACAGGTTGCAAAAACGACTGCAGATTGTGTGTGGGGCTATTTCAGGACGCCGCGAAAGCTAATGTTTCCGGTTACACCCGGCTCAATGGCTTCGCTGAACACCCATTTGACATGAGTCAAATCTTCTGAGGTCACAGGTTTCTCTTGGTCGCCCGTCTGAACCGTCAGATCACCGCGGCTGGCAAAGGTTTCACCATTATCCGCTGAATACTCAACAGCCGCTTCGCCGGCCTCAACTGAGCCTTCAAGGAAAGTCACCTGAGATGGGATTGGCATTACAAGCACAATGTCTTCGGCTGCTTCGTCGCCTGTATTGGCGTAATTCAAGCGATAACGAAGCTCTTCACCCGGCGCTATTTCACTCGCCGCTTCATAGCTCACCTGCTCCTGGCCATTCTCATCAACCTCAACGACAGCGACTTCAATCAGTTGCTCTGCCTTCAGGATAGGGTCAGCAAACGCTGGTAGAGCAGTGCTTGAAACGAAAGCGAACGAAATTAGGGCAGCACGCAGCATGAAGAATCTCCAATGAGTTATGCTCTAAAAATCGCGCAAATCGCTTAATCAGCTCTTAACACTGCTGCAAAACTAAAAAATCAGCGGCAAACACTTGCTGCACTATCAATCGCTGCGGATGAGCCCTTCAAAGAGAAGTGATAGGTAACACGCGTATTACGTTCTGAAGTCGCTTCAACCCGCAATTCCCGGCCACGCTTCAATTGCCCCACAAGTTTTCTGTCATCACTGTCCTGCGCAAAAGCTTCACTACCAACCCCAAAAAGAGACCAGCTGGAGGAGCCGATTCGGGCTTTGCCTGGCAGATCGCCCCTCAGTTCAAAGCCAACTTTAAGGCTGGGCTGGCTCCGCGCTTTGCCGGATTTCCAGTTTGAGACGTAGAACCAAACATTGCCGTGATCTGCAGATTTTGGAGCTTTATCGGTCGCCTCTGTCGCCGCATAACACAGCGTTTCGCCATCAACCGTCTCGGTAAAGACGATCCAATCGCTATGCTGACGAACCACGCTGGGTGCCGCTATAGCTGGTAACAGCCCCGCCAAAGCGACCGTCACAAAGGCGATGAGAAGGGATCGCGACATATAAACTCTCCGATGTCGTATATAATATATAGCCAAGCTTCGATTTCTTGTGTAGCTTTGTTGAGGCTTAAATAAGACACACAAGATTAACGGGCGATTATGAGTTTATTATCTCGCAGAGGTTGCAATTCCGGCGCGATGAGCGCTTTATACGGGTGCAAAGCCGATCAGGTGAAAGACGTGTCGCTCGAAACAACCGGAAATACGACAGATGAGCGTGAAAGACTGGCTGACTGCGTCAACCAGATTGCAGCTGCACGCTCAAGAAAAGCCTTCGCCGAGATCTTTGAACATTTCGCTCCGCGCTTAAAAAGCTATCTCATGCGCCTAGGCAGCGATCCATCTGGTGCAGAAGAAGTGATGCAAGAGGTCATGCTGAACGTTTGGCGCAAAGCTGAGCAATATGACCGCAAGCAAGCGTCTGTCTCAACTTGGATTTTCCGCATCGCGCGCAATCGCCGAATCGACAATCATCGCAAGACGAATAAGCCGGAGCTCGACGCTGAAGATCCCATGCTGCGACCTGTTGAAAGCGAGCAGCCTGATATCATTGTCAATCGCGGACAAATGGAAGTCAAAGTGCGCGAAGTGGTGGAAACCCTCCCGGAAGAACAGGTTATCCTGCTTAAGGCCGCCTTCTATGAAGGGCTTTCGCATTCCGAGATCGCGAAACGATTTGAGTTACCTTTGGGAACTGTAAAATCCCGTATTCGACTGGCTTTTCAGCGTTTGCGTGGCTCACTTGAGCGCGATCTTCACTAGTAAGACTGCAATCTTAAGCTGCATTTGCTTGACGTAGAGAGCTTTCCGACAATATCGACAAAGAAAAGAACACACAGAAGGCTCAACTCTCGATGAGCAAAACTCAAATTAGTGATTTCGGCGAGATTTACAGCAGCTACGCCGCAGGGTGTTTGGACCCTGCCTTTGCTCTGCTGATTGAAACGCAGGCCGTGTTGCGGCCGGATGTCAGCCGCGCTATTGCGCGGGCCGAAACAATTGCAGGCATCTTCCTGGACGCCGAAACCCCAACTCAGCTTAGCGATACTGCGCTCACCAAGGCTCTCGCGATGATTGACTGTCTGGAAAGTGAGAGAGCCGAACCAAAAGCCGCCGTGCATCTTGCTGGCGAAGCACTGGATGAGCTGCTGACGCTACCCATTCCGCTACGCGAGATAGCTCTCGAATCTTGTGCTACCGAAAGCTGGAAAACGCTCACCTCAGGTATTCGTCGCCTGACCCTCGACACAGATAGTCAAGCAGACGTTGAGCTGTACCGCATTGAACCCGGCAAGACCGTCCCAAAGCATAGCCATAAAGGCGGCGAGTTTACTCTGGTCGTATCTGGTGGTTTCTCAGACGAGACCGGGCATTATGGCCCAGGCGATATCAGCGTCAAAGGTCCTGAACATACCCATCAACCAACCGGGGATATGGACGGTGTATGTTTCGCACTTGCTGTCTCTGAAGGCGGGCTAAAGTTCACGGGCATGATGGGCGTGGTCCAACGTATTCTAGGGCAATAGCTACTTAACAATCTCAAACTTCTTGCGATCAAACACAGCTAAGACCTGTTTCAGGTCTCGGCCCCGCTTAAGAATTTGTCCTTGAGACCCCAATACAGCATATTGGCCCTGCAGACGCGCCAAAGTCGGCGTTTTTAGAATGGTCCAGGTTGGATTTTCCGCGTGTCTTCGAAAAATCGCGAAACTCGCCTGATCCTTGAACATCCCAACTGCATAATCTTTAGCTTCCCCTGTCATGACTAATCTGCCATATATATCGAGGATAACGCCCATCTCTTTTCGTTGAAAAGCAACTTTTGCCTTGAAATTCCTAGGTTTTATCGTCTCTATCTGTCCCATGTGATGGATCTTTTCGAAGAGTTTCCCTTAAGTGAAGCATATTTAATGCGAAATTAGGCAGAAATGCCGCAATCGCGCCTTGCGACCGCCACCGATTACGACCAACTTGCAATGGTCGGGCGGCGAAGTCTAGCAGTCTTTCCGGACCCATCAGCCCCCCCAGCCCCCCGGGGCGACTGTTTTTAGCCGTCCGACACACATTTCTACAATGATTGTTGTCGACTGGCGTATTCCTCAAGGGATACGCCATTCTTCTATGCAAAACCGTCTATGAACTGTAATTTAGCTGCATCCTGTTTGCGTTCGATTTACTGGCCAGAGCTTAAAAACACAGTTAGGGCATCTAGGCCGACTTAATACGAACAGGACTGCATGCTTGATCTCAATGCCCTTGCGAAATCGTTTGGTGATCACATAGCGGTCGCAAACCTGACCTTCACTCTTGGAAAAGGCGAAGTGCTTGGTTTTCTTGGACAAAACGGCGCTGGTAAATCAACCACAATGCGGATGGTCGCGGGTGTTCTAGAACCAGACAATGGGGACGCGACGATCAATGGTATTTCCATCGTAAAAGACCGCCAGAGCGCGCAAAAGCAACTTGGATACCTTCCCGAGGGCGCGCCGCTTTACCGGGACATGACACCTCTGACCTTCCTGCGCTTCATGGCTGAGGCACGCAATTTGAACCGTGTTGAGCGCAAACACGCCATTGAGCGCGTGATCGCGGATGCCCGAATTGCGAATGTTGCGGGCAAACCCATCTCTACACTCTCAAAAGGCTATCGCCGACGCGTTGGCCTCGCAGGTGCTATCTTGCATGATCCGCCAGTCCTTCTCCTCGATGAGCCAACCGATGGGCTTGACCCGGTTCAAAAGCGCGCTGTCAGAGCCCTGATCGCGCGTATGGCGCCGGAGAAAGCCATTGTAATCTCAACCCACACGCTGGAAGAGGTGCCCGCCATGTGCTCACGCGTCATCGTCATTGATGAAGGCCGCATCGTAGCGGATGATACACCAGAGGCGCTTGGTAAATCCAAAGCAGGCGGTCTTGAGGAGGCTTTTATCGAGCTTGCGTCCCAGCGCGAGGTTGAAACGCGATGAACCAAACCCTGCGCAGCACTCTTACGAGCGTCAAAGCCGCCTGGAGACGGGAAATGTCGGCTTATTTCGCAACGCCGCTCGCTTACGTGTTCGTCGCGATCTTTCTAATCGTGCTCGGTATTTTTACGTGGGACCTATCGCGCTTCTTCGATACAGGTGCTGCCGATCTTGGTCCGTTTTTCTACTGGCACCCCTGGCTCTACATGCTGTTCATGCCAGCCTTGGCTATGCGCCTTTGGGCGGATGAAACGGGGGCCGGTACTTCAGAGCTATTGCTGTCCTTACCTGTGAGCCTGCCCGGCCTTGTCTTTGGGAAACTGCTAGCGGCCTGGACTGTGGCGGCATTTGCTCTGATCCTGACCTTTCCATGGTGGATCACTGTCAATATTCTTGGGCCAGCCGACAATAATGCGATCGCCGTTTCTTATCTTGTCAGCCTGATCATGGCAGGCGGCTACCTCGCCATTGGCGCCGCCGTGTCGGCGCTGACGCGCAGCGCAGTCCTGGCTTTTGTGATTGGCGTTCTCGTTGCTTTCTTCCTGACAGCCGCTGGATGGCCGCTGGTTACAGGAGCAGTGGCTGGTGTGTTCGGGACCTCTGCTGGCGATGCAATCGCGCAGTTTTCATTCCTCACGCACTTTGAAACCGCCCAACGCGGCGTTTTAGAGTTGCGCGGGCTCCTGTTCTTCACCGGATTTATTGGGCTTTGCGTCGCGCTTAATACGCTCTTCGTTGGGCACAGGCGGAGCGGTGCGCAATGAGCCCTCGTCGATATCTGGTCACCGCAACTGCGCTTCTGGTCGCGATCTTTGCCGCGTCAAACCTGCTCGCTCAAAACTGGTTCTCCGGGGCCCGCGCTGATTTTACGGAGAACAGTCTCTACACGCTGTCCAAAGGCACGAAAACAAGCCTCAACGAGCTATCCGAGCCGATTGATCTGACCTTTGTCTACACACGCAGCGTCGGGCAGGAATTCCCCGCTGTTCGGGCCTATGCGGTCCGTGTGCGCGAGCTTTTAGGAGCATACCAAACCCTTGGCGGCGCCAAAATTCGGCTGCGCGAGATTGATCCGGCCCCTTTCTCAGAAGCCGAAGACGAGGCTCTGGCTGCCGGACTGGTCGCGGTCGACACCAATGGCGGCGATCCGCTCTATTTCGGACTGATTGGCAAGAATGCTGTGGATGATGAGCGGGTTATTCCCTTTCTTGCGCCAGAGCAGGAAACCAGTCTGGAGTACGATATTACCCGCATGGTGACGCGGCTAGATCGTCCAGAACCGGCCAGAATTGGGCTTTTATCGACGCTACCCGGCATGAGTTCCCTAACGGGAGAAGCTGGCTACGCCATTCGCCGTGAAATGGAGAAAAATTTCGCCGTTGAACTGATTGATGAGGGCTTTGTCGAGCTTCCGGGCGAGATGGATGTCCTGATGATGGTCCACCCCCCAGAGCTAAGCGACTGGCAGCTCTGGCAGATTGATCAGTTTATTCTGCGCACCGGACGCGCCCTAATTCTCCTCGATCCTGCAGCGAAAACAGCGCAAGGAACAGGTCCGTTCAATATGACCAATCGGCAGATCCGTTCTGACCTGGACAAGTTTAGCGCCGTTTGGGGGGTTCGGCTGGATCAACCCGCCATTGCTGATACAGAAACCGCCCTTTCAATCGAAGCTGATGCCGGGGAAGGCCGCACAACGGTTCTGAGACACCCCCTTTTCTTGTCCATTTCGCCCGGAATGATGTCTCGCGGCAGTCTGATCACTTCTGATCTTAGCCGCAGCGTCAACCTAGGTGCGCCCGGACGTTTGATCCTCAGCGATGGCGCCCCCGGTGAGCGTGAAATCCTTGTGCAGACAGGGCCCACGCCGAGTAATATCCCAGCAGATCAGGCCGCGATTGAGCTTTCAGCGGGGGATGCAGTTGCGCTGTATGAAGCAGTTGATACCGGACCTGCGCCCCTTGCGGTTCGCCTGACCGGCGCTTTGATCACCGCGTTCCCGGACGGCGCGCCAGAGCCAGACCTGACCGATGATCCCATCTTTGCAGAGATTGCCCGCGCTGCGGCGTCAGAAGCCCCGCCGCACATGAGCACAAGCGCTGTCGATGCTGAAATCATTATCGTCTCAGACGCCGATATGGTCGATGATGGACTGCACCTTAACCTACAAACAGGCGTACCCTTTGCTGACAATGCCGCCTTTGTCCTGAACGCTCTGGATAGCCTGTCTGGCGGCTCTGAACTGATGAGTTTACGGGCACGTGCGCCCGGTTTGCGGAGTATGGAAACCATCGACCAGATGCGAGAAGCGGCGCAAGCACAGTTTTTCAGCGAACAAGCACGTCTGGAAGCGCGGCTCACCACGTCTCAGCAACGCCTAGAAGAGCTACAAAGCATCAGTTCAGGCGGCGGCTTCTATGAAGGTGATGTCAGCGCCGAATTATCAGAGGCAGAGCGTGTTGAATTAAGCCGTTTGCGGGAAGATATTATCCTTACGCGCGCTAGCTTGCGCAAAATCGAGCGTGAGTTTCGCAGCGATATTGATAGCCTTGAGGTAAAGCTGCGCCTGTTTACAATTTTAGGCGGCCCCTTCTTGATCGGCTTGCTCGGGCTAGGCCTCTGGTTTCGCAATCGCCGGAGGGCCGTTTCATGAGCTCCGTCCGCGCACCCGCCCGCAAAAAAACGACAGTCATACTTTTCGGCCTCGCAGTCGGACTTTGGGTCATACTGGGTCTGACGTCCCTTACGACATCCACAAGCAGAGCCAGTCATGCCCTGATGGGGAAACCTGTCCTGGAAAACTTCAGTCAGACTAGGTCAGACGCTCAGATGATCCGGTTTATATTGGCCGATGACACCTATACGCTAGAGCGCACTGGAACCGGATGGGTCATGCAAGAAGCTGGGGGATACCCGATCCGACCGGAACGACTGGCAGAGTTGGCACGCGGTCTTGAAAGTCTGACTTTTGACCGCAAACGAACAAATGATCCCTACAAACTGGACCGTATTGGCCTTGGTGATCCAACCGAGGGCGGTAACGGAGCTTTGGTCGAAATCTATGGGCCAGAGGCTGATCTTGAGCACAGCCTGATCGTTGGACGCAAAAATGAGGTCATCTACATCCGCGAGCCGGGGAATACCCAAACCTACCGCGCGGGTGGGACACTACCTGCATTTTACAATCGCCGCGCCTGGCTCGATTTCGAAATTATTACGATTGATCCGTCTGCGATCCGGTCTGTGCGGCTAACAGATGCCAATGGCCGCTCACTTTATCTGCGCCGCGCGCCCGGCAGCGATAATCGCAGCTTCCGCCCTGCCCCGCCAAATCAAAACGATACGCTGATTAGCCGTCTTGCAGCTTCATCGACCGCTTTGGCCATTACGCGGCTGTCTGCGCTTGATGTGAAGCCTGCCAGCGATCTTATCTCAGACCCGATTGGCCGCCATATCAGTGAGACCTTCGATGGCCTTGAGGTGGATTTACGCGCCTATCGCGAAAGCGACGGCCTTTGGGTCACCTTACGCGCGGTTGAAGCCGGGGAAGGCGCGCGGCGCGCAGAAGCAATTAATCGCAAAGCCGAAGGCTGGGCCTTCAAGATCACCGATTATGATTTTCAGGATTTCACCCCAGACGTCTTGTCTGTGGTTGAACGCTGAGCGCTATCGGCTCCGCAAGTAAAGCCCGAGCCGCATCAAAGGGGATAACAGGCTCGCGGCAAATCGCTTGAACGGGCCTCCTGCCGTCTTACGGAAATAGCGCTTCAAGCTGTCAGCCTTATGCATCGCCACAAACCGGGAGGGCGCGTCTGAGGTGGAACCATAATGCAAAGCGCCAGCATTCGGATCATAGACAACCTTGCCGCCTGCCTTCCAGCAACGCCAGCACAGATCGACATCTTCAACATGTAGGAAATAGCCCTCATCAAACCCGTCCAGCATGGACAGACTCTCTTTTGAGGTCAGGAAGAACGCCCCTGAGATAACCTCCATTGAAACAGGTTCCAATGGCATAGGTTGGTCCTCAAGCGTCCATGTGTTCCAGCCAATAAAACTCGTTACAGCTCGCCGCAGCGTCAGTTCGCGGCGGCGAGGCCCAACCTGTTCACGCCCTTTAAGGTCAAAAATTCGGCCACCGATAATCCAGGGGGCTGTCAGCTCGGACGCGGCGGCCTGCATACCGGGAAGAGACTTCCAGCGCAGAACAGCATCCGGATTGATCACCAAGAGATGCGGCCCGGCCGCCTCAGAAACCCCAAGGTTCACACCTGCGCCAAAGCCAATATTCCCATGACCACTTAGCAGATTGATGGACGGGCGCTTTGCGGCAAAAGCCTGCACCCAATCCTGCATACGCTGCGGGTTGCCATTATCGACAATAATCACCTCAGAAATATCAGGGTCCGCGGCAAGCGCGTACAGGCATTCCTTCAGCCGAAATCCTGTCTGATAGCTGACAACGATTGCGGAGATGCGCGGTATAGTCATTCACCCACTTTGCCGTCATGGCGCGCCTGTAACACGATGACAGCTGCAGCGATGGCGACACTTGCCCAGAACGCCTCATTCCACATGCTGTAAGCAAAGCTACATATGGCAAAGCACGCCCCGATCAGACCCGCGGCCGCATAACGCGATGTCGGAGGCCAGTCTTGCGGCGCTTTCAGACGCCACCCCAGCAAGAATAAAAATAATGCTGCAAGAATAGCGCCCACCATTCCGGTTTCCGCCCAGATTTGCAGGGGCATATTGTGCGGATGGCTTGGCGTGATCCGATAAGCCGACCAAACCGCCTCATCACCATACCGAATAGCCGCATCTGCCAACCATTCAGGATGCTGGCCATACGTGTCTTTCCAAGTATGAGACGCTTCCAGGCCATGCCCGGTAAACGGCGCTTCCCCGACCTTCTCCTCAACCAGTTCCCAGCTATAGCTGCGCGAGAAAAACGATCGCGGCAAAGGTATATTCAGACTGCGAATCTGGCCGATCCCCCAACTGATCAACATCGGTGCTGACACGACATACGCCGCCAGCGTGGTGAACAGGATCTTGAACCCATTTTCTGGAAAGAACCGCACCGTCAAAATACCGGCCACCATCAGCGCAAGGCCGATCAATGCTGTTTGACTGCCCGTTTGCATGAAAGCGCCCAAAGACAGCGTAAACAGGATCATCGCGCCGAGCTTCCAATAATCGCTGCCTGTCTTGAACCAGAGCCACGCCAACAAAATAGGCAGAAGCATAAAAAATGTATTGGCATTCCGGATCAGGTTTTGGGGCATCTCCCGCACCGGATCGCTAATCGGGGCCAGCAAAGACAGGATTTGCGGCATAAACACTGCCGTGACAATCACACCCGCGCCTTGGATCAATCCAGCGACCATAATCACCCACAGGCTTAAACGGCTCCCCTCAGCTTCTGTGCCCTTGGCGGCAACGATCATAGCCATTCCGGCAAGCGCCGCCAGCCCAAACCGGGCACCCGCCATGTCCATCGTAAAGGAGCCTGAAAATAGATTTCCCGCTAGAAATGGTTTTGCTTCCGGGGCCCAATATGAGGCCGCAAAGATCCACCCAATCAGCCCTAAAAAAACCAAGGCATAAAGCTGGGGCCGCCCCAGCCTCAAATAGAAAAGCGCGAAAATGGCCCCAAGTGCAACCGACCCCGTAAAACCCTGCGCGCCCATATAGGCCATGATTGGCCAGAGGACGAGGAACCCTGCCAGAATTGGGGAATAGCTGCGCGGCGCGAACGTCATGTCGCCCTCGTTGCAGGTCTCCGCGCTGAAAGCACGGTCATTCTGATCGCCCCGGTTCTCACGGACATCACCCCTAAACATCAATCCAATTACGCAAACCATGCCGGAAAAAACCAGCATATCCAATCATTTCAGACGATTATGACAGGAACAAGCTGAATAAAAGTCAACAAGGTCATAAATAGCTGTTTCTGACCAACCTGCTTCATTCAGGAGCGGGGCTTTCACGATCGGGCGGTGCTGCTTCATCAGGGAAAGGGCGTTCGCCGCTCGACCAGTCGCCATATCGCCACGGCGTCCAAAAGCGCGCTGGCTTCAAATCTGAGGGCACAGGATCATATCCAGACGATCCGCCGGGGCGGCAGCGCACCAAGCGCGCCAAGGTCATCCATCCACCCGGCCAGATCCCAAACCGGGATACACATTCTGCGCCGTACTGACTGCAAGTTGGCTCGTGCCGGCATCTCGTCCCAAACACCATCAGGAGGGGCGAAAGCGTCATCTTATAGGCTTTCAGCAAGCCATAAGCGATAGAACGGCGGATGCCAGACATGGGCTGGGCCTTATAAAAATAACCTCTTCAAGGCAGATTAGCCGCATCAGCAAAGCCTGAATAGGGTCTAAGCCAACGTCTCACGTTTTGTCCGTGCGGTTTCTATGGCTTCCAGTATCGCTTCAAACGCCAAAACAGTCGAAGCATGACGAGGCGGATAATCCCGAACGCCCTCTAAATGGCGCAGTTCCCAAAACCGACCCCGCGGCGGCTCACCGCCCTCTTTCAGCATGGCTTTCAATTGATCGCGAACCTCAACCAATTCCTTGTAAGTCGCACCTATTGCATGCTCAGACAGGATCGCTGTTGCTGCTTGACCTAACGCGCACGCTTTCGGATCAACCGCAATCGCTTCAACAGTACTGCCATCGTCCGACAGCTTCACGTCGACCCGCACCGTTGATCCACAAATCCGCGCAAGTTTTGTGGCTGAACCATGCGCATCGTCAAGCACGCCAACATTTGGGATGTCAGCAGCAAGCTCCAGGACGCGGTTATGATAGAGGTCGACCATACTGACCATGTCGCGTCGAAACGCTGTAAAATCAAGCTTTAAACGAAGGGCAGAACCGCCCACACCCGCCAGAGCATATAGCACGCTCCAGCCAGCGTTGCGCCCGCCAGGATGAGCAGAAATCCATCCCGCGCTGTAATCGCGAGCCCAAACAAAAGAACGGTCAGGCTCGGCACAACCGGGCCAAGCGGTACAAATGACAGCGGAATGGTGATCAAAGCAGCGCCGACACAGGCTAGCGCAACCAGTTGAACAAAGGGACTTTGCGTCAGAAACCCAAGCCGCGGCTTCAGAAAACGGTCAATCTGCGCCACATATTTATCCGCCATAGCAACGCCAGAGACCATATGCTTACGCGGGAAACTGAACTCCAAAGCCCGCTTCGGAAGCCATGGGTAGGCGCGGCCAAACACCATTTGCACCGCAAAAATCAGTGTAATCAACGCCACCAATATATTCGCCCCAGGAATAATCGTCAGCGGACTGATCGCGATAAACCCCAACAATAACAGCACTGGCCCGTAAGAGCGCCGTCCAACAGCATTAAGCAAATCAGCCACCGTAACCTGCTCGCCTTCGGTCTCAGAGCAAAGAGACTGCAAAAGCGTGCGCAGGTTCCGGACTTTAGTCATTTTCAGACGCTTCCTGTAAGTATGGCGCTCCATATCGCTTGAGTTCAGTTCTGCCGGACCCCAGATCAACCACGTACAGGCGGTCATACTCACTTCTCTCATAGATAGGCGTCCCAGGCACGCCGCCCAAAGCCTCAACCAGTTGCGGCGTTGTATTGGAATGACCGACCACCAAAACAGTTTGATCAGGCTGCGACTTAAGCTGCGCTGCAAATCCGATCAAATCACTCGGGTTATAGAGTTGAAGCTCCAGCTCAAGCATATCTGCCGTTGGCTGCGCTGTGTCGCGGGTGCGGGTATAGTCTGTAGACCAGATCGCTTTCAGGCCAGTATCTGCCATCAATTCAGCTAATACAGCCGACCGAGCCTCACCTTCCTCAGTGAGTGGTGGATCACGCGGATCGGCCACGACCATAGCTTCACCCGCTGTAACTTTCTCAGCATGCCTGACCAGATAAACGGTGCCTGCTTCCGGCACCGGTAGCGTTTGACACGCCGCCAATAACAGCCCGGCAATACCTAGGAAAATCAGCCTCATAGACGCCGCCATGTCGCGCCCCCTGCTCCATCCATAATCTCAACCCCCTCCGCGGCAAGCTCATCTCTGATCCGGTCCGCTTCCCCCCAGTCCTTGTCCGCACGCGCCTGAATACGCGCCGCAACCAAGGCTTCGATGCGAGCATTATCGTCGCCATCACCGCCTTGCTCCCACTCGGCTGGCGTCAGGGTCAACAGCCCAAGTAAAACGCCTGCCGTCAGAATATTAGCCTTCGCCTCAGCCATAGCGCCCTGATCCTTGCGATCCGCTGCGCCATTGGCTTCCCCTGCCAGGCGCGACAGCTCAGCCAGCGCAATCGGCGTGTTCAGGTCATCCTGCAGCGCTCTTAGCACGCCTTTATCGCGGGGCTTTCCGCCGTCCGCGTCCCAGACCCGGCGCAATGCGCCATAGACCCGGCCCAGCGTCGTCTTGGCCTGTTCAAGCAAGTCCTCGGTCCAATCCAGCGGCGCGCGGTAATGCCCAGACAGCATGGCAAAACGGATCACTTCACCATGCCAATCGTCCAACAACTCATTTAGCAAGACCACATTGCCGAGCGACTTGGACATCTTCTCACCGCTCATATCAAGAAAGCCATTATGCATCCAATAGCGGGCCATTTCCTCACCATTGCAGCATTCTGATTGGGCGATTTCATTCTCATGATGCGGGAATTGCAGGTCGATCCCGCCGCCATGAATGTCGATGGTCTTGCCAAGGTGCTTGGCCGCCATTGCGGAACATTCAATATGCCAGCCGGGGCGGCCCTTGCCCCATTTGCTATCCCATATTGCTTCTTCGGGTTCATCTGGCTTGGCAAATTTCCACAGCGCGAAGTCAGCTGGGTTGCGTTTGCCATGATCGACTTCAACGCGCGCACCGACTTTGTTGTCTTCTAGCTTGCGGCCAGAGAGGCGCCCATACTCTTCCATTTGCGGGACATTGAAAAACACACCTGCTTCGGTGGCATAGGCATAACCTTTGCGCTCTAGCGCCTCGATCATTTGCAGCATTTCATCAATGTGATCGGTTGCCCACGGCACGATATTTGGCTCTAGCGCGTTCACGGCGGCGGCGTCTTCGGCATAGATGTTCGCATATTTCTGCGTAATCGCCGCAATCGTCTCCCCCGATTCAACAGAGGCTGCGATGAGTTTGTCTTCGATATCAGTAATGTTACGCGCATAGATAACGGCGTCTTCGCCATAGGTTGCCCGCAACAGACGAAACAATGTGTCAAACACGATAACTGGTCTGAAATTGCCGATATGTGCGCGGTTATAGACAGTTGGTCCGCAGACATACATCGTCACACGCGATGGGTCTTGCGGGTGAAAAACGCGCTTCTCGCGCGCTACGGAATCAAACAGTTTTATAGCCATGCGGCTGTCTTTAGTCGCAAAATATGAACGGGGAAAGAAGCATGTGACGCTAAGCTGATGTCCAATTCATAATTGTGATTTCGGCCATCATGAGGCGGTTTGAAAAAGAGCGCCTAGAATAGACGCTCTTTTGTCTAGACTAACGTGTAAGCGCAAGCTCATTACGTTCGAAGAAGTCTTCACCATCATCAAACTTCACGTCCTTTGTGATCGTTAGGGCGCTGCTTGATAATTTATACGTCGTGCGAATATCTGCTTCGCGGTTATCATCCCTGCCGCGCTCAAGGGTCACGATTTCTACGCTCTCATCCTGCTGTGACGTACGTTCAATAATCGCATTCCCGTTCAGGCGTGTGCCATCTTTAGATAGCTTGAGCTTCTCTGTTGTATTGTACTGTGCTTCGCCAGGGTACTTAATCTTGTACGTTACCGTGCGTCCTGAGGCGGGTGCGACATCTAAAGCGACAGGAATGCTGGACAGTTTTTGTGTGCCATAATCGAGATAGGTCAGCGTCCCTGCCCACCCATCACCCTCAATCAATGCAAAGTCTGCTGGTGAGGCTTGCGCTGCCATAGAGGAGATAGTGTTAGGCGTTGCGGGTGATGTATCTGCCGAAACAGTGCAGGCACCAATTAGGGCTAAACTCGCACAAGCAATCATAAGTGTTTTCATAGGAAGAAACCTTTCTCATTGTGACACCGCATGGGTTGAGGCGTCGAATACGAACTCTCTGTCCGCTTCGTGAGATTTGAGGGTTTCAGGTCGCTTATCGCCTCATATTCGGCAATTTAAGCAGTTTTACGGGTTTTGAGACCTTTTGAAAGCGGATGGCGTCATGCCCGCAATATTTCTAAATACGCGATTGAATGTCGCTTTGGAATTAAACCCGGACTCATACGCGATTTCGAGCATACCGAGGGTCTGGCCTACGATAAGTGACTTTGCACGATCAACGCGCAGAGCATTGATGAAGGCATTAAAGCTCTGGTCTAACCCCTGGTTCAGCGTGCGCGAGATATAAGTCTCATTCGACCCCATACGCCGGGCTAAATCACCAATTGAAAGACGCGGCTCCAGATACCAACCCGCTTCAATCACACGCGCTTTGAGGATGATGCTCTCCCGTGTCCAATCTCTTGTTTCAGATGGGGTTTCCAGGGTTTCAAGCGCGCCGCCATGAGCGGGCATTTTGGGAAACTCCTTATTGGTACGCGCAACCGCTTCAAAGCCGAACCACGCGGTAATTGCGGTCAGCAAAAGCTGCGCTGGAAATTCTGCAATATAGCTAACATCCTCGATGAAAAACGGCACGATTTCGAGACCCGCAAATATGAGGCCTGCGCCAATCATCGCGAACAGTAAATAACGCAACCAATCTGGGCGAAATTCAATTTCTGCAGATTGAGTCGCTGTCAGGAAGGAATTGTAACGGCGCATAAGCCGGAAGGCAGCAAGAATAGCGATAACGATAAAGGCGATACCAAGCAAGGTTTCCACGGGCTGGATATATGGGCTATGAGCGGCGCGGGTATAAGCCCATTTAGCTTTGTAATCGCCGAGCATTGTGAACGCCCAAACATAATAGGCCGTTTGCAGCAGACCCGGAACAATCAACCATTTGCGCCACCCTAAAGGCCGGTCTTCCATCAAACGATATGCGTGAAGATAGATCAGGGGACCAATATAAAGCTCAACGTTGAAGGGCGCGAAGGTTAGCCCCGGCCAAACATCATAAGCATTCGCGAACCCAATTATTTGCGGCACCTGTGCGATAAGGCCGGCAAGCAAAAGGAGGGCGAGCCAAAAATTAGCGCGGCGCTCGATTTGGCGCGTCAGTAAAAGTAGCGCGGCCATAAGCAGTGGCATGCAAACGGCTAACATCAAGGCAGACCGCCACCCAATATCTAAGTTCGACGCATCACCCATACTTTATTCTGTTCGGTTTGATCCAGCGTTTCAAGATTCGTCTTACGCCTTTTTCGGTTTCGATGCCTTACGTTCGCGTAAGCTGATATAGAGCGTTGAAATAACGATAATCGCTGCGCCTCCCCAGACGTTCAGGCCGGGAATTAAACGAAAGACCGCAAAATCAGCAATAGCGGACATCGGCAAGCGCAGATAATCAATCGGCGAGATGAATGAGGCTTCCCCAACACTCATCGCGGCGATGTAGCAATACTGACTGACAAAGCCCACAAAACTCATCGCGATGATTAAACCCCACATCTCCAGGGTAAAACTGTCCCAATAAAAAAACAGGAAGGGCGCCAGGATCACGGTCGATAGAATGTTTGCGTAGAATAGAAGCGCAATGGCTGTCAGCTCCGCGGTCAAGAATTTCACCAGAATGATCGCTGCCGCCAGACTAAAAGCGCTGAGCAGAGCCCAACCACTCCCCATATCAAAGCTGATCGCGTCGACCGCCCCAGGCCGCCAGAAGAAAAACAGCTCTGGCATGACCATTACCAATACCCCGACAAAGCCAATCAGCACAGCGCCCCATCGCTGAACACCGACCACTTCGCGCAAAACAATCGCTGCCAGAAGGGTTACAAAAAGCGGCCGCGTAAAACTGATAGCGTTAAACTGAGCCAGCGTTACGGAATAAAAGTCCGATACCGCAATGATCGCCAGTGTGAACCCGGCTGTTCCAAACAAGCTGCGCAGCAGCAGCAGGCCTGGACGCTTCGTCCGCAGAATGGTCCAGCCTTTGTGCAGGACGAATGGGATTGCAAAAAGCGTCGCAAAAACAGCGCGCCAAAAAGCCAGCAAAACCGGGTGCACATCCGCCGACATGACCTTGTTCAAAAGTAAGTAGATGGTGAAGCCAAGACCTGAAAGCGTGATCAGGATGGCGCCCTTCATATTGCCTGAAAGCCTGGCGCTGTTAACGTCTCCGTAACCGGATGCTTCCTCCTTACTGCTCATGACCCATTTCTCCGCCGCCGATCTTGAAGCCATAGACCGCCTCTGGCGATCTGTCCCTGCCGATCATGTCTGGACCGGCTGGTCAGCCAGCGGAGAAGAACCCGAGGAAATCACGCTCTACCGCACCCGCGCGCACTGGCGCCGCTTTCCCTTACGCAAGTCAAATAGCGGGTTTGTCTTGTTTGATGATCAAGGCACGCAGGTCGCCAAGGCCACCTCCTTGAGCGATCTGCTCACGCAGGTTGAGGCCATTCCGGGTTTAAATTCCTAAATCAACCTCTGATTGCTTGTTCTCAGACTCGGATTTGGAAACGCTCATGCTCGTTTTCAAAGAGGTCTGATCTGTGCCCAAAGATGATGAGCTTAGACAGTATGTGAATGCTCATATTGGCCGCCAGATCAGGCGGCTGCGTGCAGACCGGAACGTTAAACAGGATGGCCTTTCAGCCAATTTAGACATTTCTGATAAGTCTATATCACGCTATGAGCTTGGCCATAGCCGCCCTAAACTCGAGACCCTTTACCAGCTGGCCGACTATTTTGATGCTGAGATTACAGACCTGATCCCGAGCCGGGAGATCCTGCATTTCTATGCGCCTTCAAACGGCTCTGGGTTTGCTGAAAGTAAGACACCTTTCCTGCACGACACAGAAAAGCCCGCCCTCTTGCGCGAGGCGAAAGAAGCCTCAGACCTCATGATGCAACTGAAAGACCCAGAAACCCGGCAAAAGCTGATTGCCCTGCTTGAAACACTAGTGGCCTCTCAAAAATAGAGCCTAGCCCTGCTGCTGGGCTTTCACCATCTCGGCCATTTGCTCGGCTTGCTCAGGCGTGATCCCCAGTGCATTGAGGAGCGGTCCGGCATCGGCCTCGTCCCAGCTGTGGCGCGGTCCAACTGTCATTCCGCCATCCACGAGGAACTCTCCGCCAGTCACGAACCCAGCCGCGTCGGACGAAAGGTAGGCTGCCATATTGGCAATGTCGGCGCCTTTGCCGATCCGTCCAATCGGCTGCATCGCCCCGCCATTCTGGGCCACCATCTCCGCCATCTGATCGGCCTGCTCTTTCGGCAATCCCAGCGATGATCCAAAGATCGAGGTCGCAATGAAGCCTGGCAAGATCGCATTGACCCGGATTTGATACTTGGCCAGCTCTGCCGCTGCGAGCTTTGAGAAGTGCGCCACAGCCTTTTTGGCGACCGAGTAGGTGATCGGTGCGTAGCCTGCACACACTGCTGAAATGGAGGATGTATTGATAATGCTGCCGCCGCCCCGCGCTTTCATGTGCGGCACAGCGTGGTGCGTTCCGACAAAGACCGACTTCAGCAGCAAATCCATCGTGAAATCATAGCCCGCAACGTCCAGCTCTTCGACCCCGCCGGGGGTTCCACCGCTGCCCGCATTGTTCCATAGCACGTCCAGCCCGCCATAGGTATCGACGGCCTTTTGCATCAGGACTTCCAGGTCGCTATCGCTGGTCACATCGCAATGGCAGTAAGTGACCTTGTCTGTCCCAAAGCGTTCCATCAGGGCCGCGCCTTTCTCGTCCTGCAAATCGCCTGCAAGGACCTGTGCGCCGGCTTCGATAAAAGCTTCAACACCGGCCAGTCCTATACCGCTGGCAGCGCCCGTAATCACTGCAACTTTGCCTGAAAGATCGGTCATGGTTTCCTCCTGAATCGTGTTTTCAGCATGGGGCGCGATGGGGACTGCCGCGTCAAGCCGTGTCATAGGGTCAGTCTGATGCGCCAAAGACTGCCGCTTTGGCTTGACTCAAGACCGTCTTTCCTGTTTTAGACGCCGCTTAACTACGGGTCGGTGTGGAACTGCCGTTGCAATCGTGGATGCGTTAGAAGCGTCCACCAGTCCACGTCAAAAATTGGATACTGCCATGTCACGTCGTCATTCGGCGAAGTATAAGATTGATCGCCGCGTTGGTGAG
>CAZGVG010000017.1:0-36724 GCA_964528975.1 uncultured Hyphomonas sp. | reverse complement strand
CACAGGCCCTGCCATGCTTGCCAAAGGCATAAAGCAATTGAGTTTCGAGAGGCGACTGGTGTCAAAAAGATTAGCGATTTGAACCCGCTCATTCATTCTGAAATGAAACCGCGCTTACGAATGAGGCACCCGCTTGGCCCGGCGCATTGCAACCCTGCAAATCTGCCCGATGGCGCGATGTTCGCGATTGGCCAGACGGCTTATCTAAAATGGCAAGATGCAGCTTGGGCTTGGTCATTTGGGGGATATACTGCGCCAACCCGCCTGCCAGATCAGGCTCTGCGCTTAACTCCAGAGATTAGCTGCCGCGCCCTAGAGAGCGGCTATAGACTTCGCCTTCATCCTAGCCTGCAAGCCTAGTCGACGGGCCGGGTCACAATCAACTCATTGATGCGATTGGCTTTTTGCTTGGCGAAAATGACATTATGCAAATACCAGACCTCGCCATCGCCAAGCGTAATATCAATGTCACCCGTCACAACGAAACCAAGAATACGATGGCGCAAGAAGTCATCCTTACGGTACCGACACCGTGCATTCGCGCCGCTCTCGGCCCGGTCACCGCTCCCCCAATAGACTTTCTCTCGCATCTGACCGGGTGAAAACTCGTAATATTTCACTTTATCAAACGCGAAGATCATCAGCGCCCACATCAGAAAGACGGTAATCCCGAGGAATAGATAAAACGCGCGGCTCATTTGAATATCCAGCCCGCCAATAAAGTTTGCAAGCGGCGCAGATAGGTTCGCCATAAACAATAAGATCGCCCCAATTGTGAGGAGTAACCCCATAATTACTGAATTTGCACCGCGAAGTTTAACCGTTGTAGCAAAGATCACGAACACCAGAACGAATACGAATGTCTGCCCCTGCACTTTGGCCCCTGCTGGATCGCTCTCATTACCAATCCCCATAGCTGTGAGTGCGAAGAACAGGAAACCGAGCAGCCATATCGGCCACCAATAGAAAATGGGCGAGTGTGTGTAGACCTTCAGCGTCTTTAGATTGTTGAGCGAGCCCGCATGAATGTGATCAGGCTCTTGCTTCTCTGACGGCGTCGGTTGCGGCGGTGTTACAGGTGCGTCTGTCATGGCGTCCCTCCATTGCTCGTTAGACCCTAGCAAGCACGAGAGAGATGACAAACTGAATTATGGCTGAGCGCCTTAACTTTCGGCTTCTTCCTCAGGTTTCAGAGCGTCTTGGCGATTCATTTCTTCCAGAACCATAAGCGCCATACCACGGAACAAGACACCGCGCTTGTCGATCGGCTTATAGCTTAGACGCTTATAGAGTTCGATTGTACTGTTACACAGTTCCTCAGCTTCGCCCTTGTTCAATTTTTCTTTGGTTGAATGAGCAAGCCCCGCAGCGAGGTCCTTATCAAGCTTTACGACATTCGAGACCCAGTTTGTGACTTCGTTGTAGGAAGCGGCCCGGCGATCTCTTGCAGTGTCATTATCCTTGAACATGGCGACAATCACATCGGCTTCTCGGTTACGCAGCTCAGGTGGGAGGTTTTTGACGGTTTCCAGCGGCTCCCCCCTAAGACTACGCACGCAGTCTTTAGGATCTTCTTCGTTGAGATGCTTGAACGTATCGATACTCACGCTGATGACTTTCGCCGCATTCTCATCGCTGGTTGTTCGCACAAGCGTCAGAAGTTCTTTTGAAAATTTGGGGCGCATGCGGATACCCGCGCGCAGACCACCACGCTTCGCTGAGCCACTTCTGGCATATTCCTGCAAAGCGATTTCACGGAATTCTTTATATAATTCAGGGCGACGATCCTTGATGACCAAAAACATGTTGGCATATGTGTCGCCATCCGTTGCCAGTTGCTGAATTTCAGCATCAAACGCAGCCTTGTCTACTGGCGCGTCGCTTCCGCAGGCGCTTAAACCAACAAGACTAACCGCCAGAAACACTGCTTTGAGACCCGTTTGAATGCTCATTGTTCACCCTTATGGCGCGCCGCAATTGGCGCACGCTTGCGTTGTTCATCTATTCTGGCACGATGGCATAATTAGCTTAATATCCAGATAAGTGAGTCCCCATGTTTCGTTCGACCTCGATAATATCCGTAATCGCACTTACAGCTTTACTCGGTGCATGCTCACAACAGGCTAAAGCCCCGCCGACTGATCAACTTGTTAAAGATCAGTCGACCGCAGACCTGGTTCAGGCACGCGTTGAAATCACAGCAGACATGCCAACAGCAGGCACCAATCTGAGTGACCTCTATCTTTATCTGCATCAAAACCCGGAGCTTTCGTTTAAAGAGGTCAACACCTCCGCGATCCTAGCCAATGAGTTAGAGAGCCTTGGATTTGAGGTCACAACAGGCTTGGGAGACGCTTGGACACGAGAAAAGTCTGAACGCGACTATGGCACAGTTCGAGATGGCGTTGGCGGCTACGGCGTCGTGGGTGTCTATAAGAACGGCGCTGGCCCAACTGTATTGATCCGCGCCGATATGGACGCCCTGCCTGTCGCTGAGCGCACCGATAAGTCGTATGCTTCAAAAGTGATATCGGAGACTTGGACAGGTGTATCCAATGGCGTGATGCATGCGTGCGGCCACGACATTCACATGACAAGCTGGGTCGGCACGGCACGCCAGCTAATCGCCAAGAAGGCGGATTGGTCGGGCACGCTGATCATGATTGCGCAGCCGGCGGAAGAGCTTGGCAATGGCGCCAAGGCC
The DNA here is from genome assembly GCA_964528975.1 of uncultured Hyphomonas sp. Classification (GTDB taxonomy): domain Bacteria; phylum Pseudomonadota; class Alphaproteobacteria; order Caulobacterales; family Hyphomonadaceae; genus Henriciella. The sequence continues at coordinate 34,020 of CAZGVG010000017.1, read as the reverse complement.
ATGATCGCAGATGGCTTGTTCGAGCGCTTCCCACTGCCAGACTATAATCTTGGTCTGCACGTCTCGGCCAGTCAGCCAAGCGGCACAGTGGCTTATTCGTCAGGTTATGCGCTCGCTAATGTGGATAGTGTTGATATCACGGTCAAAGGCGTTGGTGGACACGGCGCTTACCCGCATACGACCAAGGACCCCGTCGTGGTTGGCGCAGCTATCGTCACAGCCGTTCAAACGCTGGTTTCAAGAAATACAAATCCCCAGACTCCTGCCGTTGTTACGGTTGGGTCGTTCCAGGCTGGCGCGAAGCACAATATTATCTCTGATGAAGCAAAGCTCCTCCTGACGGTACGCTCCTATGATGATGAAACACGGGCCATGCTGCTGGAGGGGATCGAACGCATCGCCAAAGCTCAAGCCATGGCCTTCGATGCGCCGGAGCCTGAAATCTTTATCGAACCAGATTACACGCCCTCTACTTACAACGACCCAGCCCTTGCCGCCAAAGCAACAGACGCAATGGCTGCCATCATCGGCTCAGAGAATGTCAAACAGGTCGAGCCTGTGATGGGCGGGGAAGACTTTAGCCAGTACAGCCGAACAGATGCCAAAATTCCCAGCCTGATATTCTGGGTCGGGGCTGTCGATCCGCAGGTTTGGAAGAAGGCGCAGGATAGCGCCCTTGGCCTTCCATCACTTCATTCGCCGTTCTTTGCGCCAGACTATGCTGCTACGATTGAAACTGGAGTGACGAGTATGAGCGCTGCTGCCCTCGCTCTGTTCAAGACCGGTTAGATACTGTCCCAACGACACCCCTAGCCGGACAAGTATGAGCCAGTAGTATCTTTCTTATAAGATAGAACGGAGCGATTTAATGGATGTCAGCACAGCGATTAAGCAACGGATTTCAACGCGCGGCTATCTTGATACCCCGCTCAGCGCCGAGGATGTTAAGCAGTGGCTGACGGACGCGCAGCGCTCTCCCTCTGGCGGGAACTTGCAACCCTGGAGGGTCATTGCGGTTAGCGGAGAAGAGCGTCAGGCTATAGTTGAGCTTGCAGCCAAGAAGCTTGGGGAGAACCCGCGCGGCGAAGAAACCGACTATCCGATTTACCCCGAACATATTACCGACGCCCAGAACGCACGCCGCTTTCAAGTTGGTCATATGATGTATGAAAAGCTCGGCATTCCGCGCGAAGACAAGATCGGGCGGCGACTGTGGTTTTCGCGAAACTATAATTTTTTCAACGCCCCCGTAGCGCTTTTCATTATTATGGATGAACGGGTTGGTCATGGCCAATGGGGACATACAGGTATGTTCATGCAGACGCTCTGTTTGCTTGCTGAAGAGCGCGGTTGGGGCACCTGTATGCAGGAATGTTGGGGCATATTGCGGCCATCACTTAAGGCGCATTTCGGTCTCGATGAACATGAAATGGTCTGGTGCGGCCTGGCGGTCGGTATTCCGGATAAATCCGACCCCGTAAACGAGCTTTACACCGAGCGCGCCACCCTCGACGAATTTGCCGACTTGCGCGGATTCTAGCCTAGCTACAGCCCTAATCGCGCCATAGTGGAGCGGCAGGTTAAACCCTATGCTACCCACACGACGCGCTGCCCTGACCGGACTTTTCTCACTCCCACTCTCCGCATCCCCCTTGTCCTCATTCAAGGCGACAATGAAGGCTGCCCGGCTCATCTCTCATGCCCGCGATCAGATCGGCGTCACCACACTGTATGATCCAGCTTATGTCCGCTTATCTTACCCCGGCGGTGACGTACCGCGGGATCGAGGCGTCTGCATAGACGTGATTATCAGGGCATACCGCGAAGCCTTTGATTTTGATTTCCAGCAGCACGTGCATGAGGATATGGCGGCCAATTTTGACGTCTATCCCAAAATCTGGGGCCTTAACCGAACCGATAGGAATATAGACCATCGCCGCGTCCCAAATGTTGAAACATGGCTATCTCGTAGAGATCACGAACTCGCGCCAACAGATTGGCAGCCTGGCGATATCATGACCTGCCGGGTAGATGGGCGTTTGCCGCATATTGGCATCATCTCAAGTCAAAAAGACCGCGCACGCCGCTACAAAGCGATCCATAATATTGGCCTAGGGACGCTCGAGGATAGCCGCATCTGGGCCTATTCTCACAAACGACGCTTTCGGTTTCTCCCCACGTAAATTTGCCTGATGACGCCTCTGAGGATTCGGTCTAGGCAAGCTTCATGAAAATCGCGACTTGGAACGTAAACTCCGTAAAAGCCCGCCTGCCAACTGTGTTGGAGGTCCTCAAGAACTTGGATTGCGACGTCATCTGTCTGCAAGAGATCAAGTGCGAGACGGACGCCTTCCCTTATATGGAAATCGAAGAACTTGGCTACAACTGTGCGGTGCTCGGCCAGAAGAGCTATAATGGCGTCGCCTTGCTCTCAAAGCACCCGATTGAGGATGTGGTCAAAGGCCTGCCTGGAAGTGAAGCTGACGAACAGGCGCGATACATTGAAGCGCTCATCCTGACCGATAACCCTGTCCGCGTGGGCGGCCTTTACTTACCAAACGGCAACCCCGCACCCGGCCCAAAATATGATTATAAATTAGACTGGATGGGCAAACTTCTGTCGCACGCAGAAGACCGCCTCAAAGATGAGGAAGCCTTCGTCCTGTGCGGTGATTACAATGTTATTCCACGCGGCGAAGACTGTTGGGAGCCAACTGTTTGGGAGGGTGATGCCCTAACGCTTCCGCAAAGCCGAGCGGCGTTTAATCGCCTCAAACATCTAGGAATGACGGAAGCTTTTGAAGTTAGTGATAACCGCGCGCATCAATATACATTCTGGGACTATCAAGGCGGTGCGTTTCCAAAGGATCACGGCATCCGCATTGATCATCACTTGCTTAGCCCGCAAGCAGCTGACCGGCTAGAGCGCGTCGAGATTTACCGCAAAGCCCGGGAGATGGAAAAACCATCAGACCATGTCCCCGTGATCGCGACCCTTCGCGAATAAGCACTGACTATTTCTTGATGCACTTGGCGTTATAGACTGTGACTTCATTATTAAGTGAGGCCACCATGGCTTGCAGGGACGCTTCTTTCTGAAGCAAGTCAGCTTTTAGGGAATCGTAGGTAGCTTTCGCGCTATCGGCGTTTTCGGCCTCACCAAAATTCCTTACAGCTTCCGCATTTTCCCATGCGTCGCCTGCAAGTTCGACCTCATCCAGCAAGACCAGCCGGGTTTCAGCTAGTTTCTGAGCTTCAACTTGGCGTTTTTGCAAATCAACCGCCTGCTGATGACAGGTCTGTGCGCTGGCGGCTGGCACGGTCAGCGCGATAATCGCGGCAATGGCACCGAAGGAAGTGAGTGTCTTTTTCATGAGGCAAATCTCGCATGAATGAGCTGAAGCGTTCCTGAACAACGCAGCCCACATGCCGCCATATGCTCGCCCTGTCGAGGCCGAAAATCAGTCGCGATCAAGCTCTCGCCGATGACGCTCAACATCCTCAGGATCGGCAAAACTATCAATCAAATTGAAGATCGCTGCGAAATCATCCAGCAGTTCCCGAACTCGCTCTGGATTGTCCAATGGCGTGAACATGCTACCTGGCTCGAAGAGGTCGCCGCCCTCTAGCGCGACCAACATCTCGCCGCCACGGAACGCACAGCGCAGGCCGCCGCCATGAAAGACCTTTTCCAGATCTATTAGACGCTGCATCAAGTCCGGCGTCAGAAGGAACCGAGCTTCGACTTGGTCATTCGAGAAAACCTCGAAAGCATCCTCAAAAATGTTCGACTCAAGACTAACCCGTTCCATTCCGCGCTTGCCTCTAAACCGGTTCATGAACCCAGCATCGCGCAAAACAAGCGTGCGCCCTAGAAACTCTTTGTGGAATTGAAAGCGCAGGCATTGTCCGGCAAAAACTGACACCCAGCGCGTCTTTGTGCGCCCCTTCGAGTCAGTAGTGGTTCGTCGTTCTTCAAGATGTGCTTCAAAAAACTCAAAATCGACGCCGTTGCGGCTTCCGGTCAAGCGATCCTCGAAAGAAGCACGGTCCCAGCTGGAGATAAGCCCTGCATCATAAACATCATTTATACTGGCCTGCGGCCCGGGGTCTGGATTGAAATCCATATTGAACTGGCGCACGACAGGGTCGACGAGCAGTGTTTTGGCCTCTTTGCCAATCCGGTTTAGCGTGGTGCGCCCTGCGCCATGCACAGCAAAGCCAATAACACCTGAAACAATGGCAAGTTGCGGCACTTTGAAAGCCAGCAAGCTGAGCGCCGCCCCGACGAGTGCAACACTTCCGCCAATCCACGACCACTTGCGCGCGCGTTTGGCGGCACTAATCCGGTCCCCTTCCCGCGCTCTTAAAGCAGGCTGAAGGTCATCCTGAAATATCCGCGGGAAGTCTGCAAAATCTTTCGGCAGGCCTCGCATCGCCTGCTGGATAAGCGGATCAATATCGGGAAGTTGGTCCCAAGGCCCTTTAGATGTCGGCGTAGACATGGCGTTCTCCGGCAAACCCTTCATGGGTTACCGCGCCAAGATGGGCTGGACCAACCAGTTTGGCAAATTTTGCCAATGTGCCGCTACCGTAAGCGGTGATGCGCGGGCTCCATTTGCGTTTGCGATCCTCAAGCTCAGCCGGGGTCAAGCGGACATCAATCGTGCCTTTCTCGGCATCAATTGTAATGATGTCGCCATCTTCAAGCAGACCAATTGGTCCGCCATCCTGCGCTTCCGGACCGACATGTCCGATGCAGAACCCCCGCGTCGCGCCAGAGAAACGCCCGTCGGTAATCAGGGCAACTTTGTCCCCCATACCTTGCCCATAGATCGCAGCTGTCGTCGACAGCATCTCACGCATACCAGGACCACCTTTTGGCCCTTCATAGCGTATGACGAGGACATCACCCTCTTTATAGTCGCGTGCTTCAACCGCTTTGAAGCAGGCTTCTTCGCCATCAAAAACCCGCGCTGTGCCGGTAAATTGCAATTTTTCGAGACCGGCCACTTTCACGATCGCACCGTCTGGCGCAAGCGAGCCCCAAAGGCCAACCACACCGCCATTCTTTGTAATCGGCGTACTCGCCGGATAGATAACTTTCTGCTCCGGGTCCCAGGTGACCTCATCAAGGTTTTCAGCCAATGTCTTTCCGGTGACCGTAATACACTCCCCGTGTAGGAGCCCTTCGCCAAGCAGTGTCTTCATCAACATCGGCATACCGCCAGCTTCTCCGAAGTCCTTGGCGACATAGCTCCCGCCGGGTTTTAGATCAGCGATGTAGGGCGTCTTAGCAAAAATCTCCGCAACGTCTTTTAAGTCAAACTGCACGCCGCACTCATTCGCCATGGCGGGCAAGTGAAGTCCGGCATTGGTGGACCCGCCTGTCGCAGCAACAACAATTGCCGCGTTCTCGAACGCTTCTCGGGTACAAATATCACGAGGACGCAAACCTGTTTCGATCAGGCGCATCACCGCCTCACCAGACGCCACCGCATACTCATCGCGGTTTGTATAAGGCGCAGGCAACGCCGATGAGAGCGGCAAAGCTAGCCCAATCGCCTCAGACACACATGCCATCGTATTGGCCGTGAACTGACCGCCGCATGCGCCATCTCCTGGACAAGCGAGCTTCTCCAACACGGCAAGCTTTTCGTCGCTCATTTCATTACTGCCTGCAGCGTTCGCACCAACCGCCTCAAACACGTCGAGCACGGTCACATCCTTGCCCTCAAACTTGCCCGGCATGATCGAGCCGCCATAGAGGAAGACAGATGGCACGTTCAAACGTAGCATCGCCATCATCATGCCCGGCAAAGACTTGTCGCAGCCCGCGACACCGACCAGCGCGTCATAGGAATGGCCTCGCATGGTCAGCTCAACTGTGTCAGCAATCCAGTCGCGCGATACGAGCGAAGAGCGCATACCCTCATGCCCCATAGCAATTCCATCGGTGACCGTGATCGTGCAGAACTCGCGGGGTGTGCCGCCCGCTTCCTTTACCCCGTCCGAAACCGCATGCGCCTGACGCATCAAAGCTGTATTACAGGGCGCAGCCTCATTCCAGCAGCTCGCAACCCCGACGAATGGCTTCTTAATATCAGACGTCGTCAACCCCATTGCATAGTAGTAGCTACGGTGCGGCGCGCGCGCTGGACCTTCGGTGACATGACGGGATGGCAGGCGGGATTTGTCCCAGGTCTTGGTCATATGGATATTCCTCTATTGTCGAGAGGATTAGCCGCTCGCGCTGAACCTGTCACTACAGGAAAGGGGTTATTCTTGCTCGAAGATGCCTGTTTCCAGACCGTCTGGGTCAATCATGCCGCGATACATGCCCGCTGAGTTGAAAACATACTCATATTGGCCATTTCCATCCATGACGATTACGCCGCCATCGCCCCCTAGAGCTGCGACCTGATCAAGCGCTTCTTGCGCGGCCGGACCAATCGCGTCCCCCGCCAATTCGGCACGCGAACAGATTGTCTTCGCAACACCCACGCGAATAAAATACTCACCATGTCCAGTCGCTGAGACTGCGCAGACACCGTTCTGTGCATAGGTCGCAGCGCCGATCAGGGGCGCATCACCGATCCGGCCTGCCGCTTTGGCAGTCATGCCGCCAGTCGTGGTGACGGCCGCGACATTGCCGTTTTGATCAATCGCAATCGCACCAACCGTGCCAGCTTTCTCTGCGCTCGTACGCGCTTGGCGCGCCAAAACACCCTCAAGCGATTTCAAGCGGCGCTCCGTATTGAAATGACTGTTCTCAACCATCTCTAGACCGACACTTTCGGCAAACGCATCAGCGCCGGCTCCAGCGAACATGACATGCTCAGACTGATCCATAACCGCACGGGCTGCCAGAACAGGGTTTTTCACACGTTTCACGCCAGCTACAGACCCCGCATCGCGGCTACGGCCATCCATGATCGAAGCATCCAGCTCATGCTCATAGGCAGCGGTATAAACTGCCCCAACACCGGCGTTGAATAGTGGATCGTCTTCCATGGTGATCACAGCGGCCTGAACCGCATCAATCGCCTCGCCGCCGCCGCGCAATACTTCAGCACCCGCCTGTAGCGACGTTTCCAGCGCCGCAGTGTAAGCCGCTTCCTGTTCATCCGTGAGATTCTCGCGCAGGATCACGCCAGCCCCACCATGAATAATCAAGCGCCATTCAGGGCGCTCAACGACTTCAAGGCTTTGCGCATCTTGGCCTTGTTTTGACGTTGTCTGCTGCTGTGAGGGGGCAGAACACCCCATCAGCATGGAAACCAATACAGTTATAATGAGGCGCATATCCAAGCTTCCTTTAATTACCGATTGTCGTGTACTATGCTAAACTTCAACGCTCAGATTGACCAGAATTCAAAAAAGTCACACGCATGCTCATCAAACCAGTTCTTCTTTTATCGTTCATCCTATTCGGCTTAAGCGCCGACGCAGACCCGAATGTTAGCGATGAAAGACGGCTTAACACGGTAACTGTAACAACCCTACCGCCTGATAAAGGCGAGTTACATATTAATCCGATCGTACTCAGACCGCAGAATTTTGAGAGACCGGGTTACAGTGAAGTAGACCTGACCTTTATAGCCGTAGATTTAATTGGAGACTACCCAAAACCGATCCTCTCTCAAGAAGACCAGGGGCGGTTGAAGCTACGGGCAAAGCTTCCAAAGCGCGAAGCAAATGTGCCCTTCGAAGACACTGTACGCGACTATAAGGGCAGCAGTGTCATTCTTCCCAAAGGGACCTATGTTCTAGCGGAGGTTGGATTTAGAAAAAGTGCAGATCAATCGCCCCAGAAGACTTTAAGCTATTGTCTTGATCAAAACAGTTTTGCTTTTGATGTTATCGGGGGTGATGTTATTTATCTCGGCCTTCTAGATGTTTCCTACCCGACAAAAGAGGCGGTTAAGTCCCCAGATTTTAGTCCAATTGCGACAGTGTTGGCAAACCTAGAAACGAGCAAACGCTGGAGATGGACAACGCGCGAGCTCATGCATTTTAAAGCAAGGGCCCTCACCTTTCAGCGTTCTGAAGCTTTCTGCAAAGCTGAAAGCAGATCCGTGTTGCCAGCAAACTAGGCTCAATAACGCTAAATAGCGGCGAGTTGATCCCGCGCAGCTTTTAGCTTCGCGCGCATAGCCTGCAATTCGGCAAGCCGTTCGCGTTGCTCGGCGACCACGTCCGGCGGCGCTTTGGCCACGAAAGCCTCATTGCCAAGGCGTTTTTCAAGACCTGTGGCTTCCCCGGTGAGTTTTCCAAGCTGCTTGTCGAGCCGTTCGATCTCAGCTGCGCTATCAATAAAGTCAGCAATCTCCAGAACGACCGTCGCCTCGTCAATCACGGTCTTAACCGAGCCCGGCGCTGCGGTGTCAGCGGTCTCACACTTGTCGAGCCGCGCGAGACGAGAGATCACATCGCGGTGCGCTTCGATCCGGCGCGCGGTCTCGGCATTTGCGCCGACAAGGCTAAGCGGGACTTTCGCGCCTGCCGGAACATTGACGTCTGCGCGAACTGAACGAATTTCAGAAACGAGCCTTAGAACCCAACCCAGCTCTTCAGCGGCGCCTTCGTCTTCAAAACTGCTCTCAAGCCCAGGCCAGCTTTGCTGCATGAGGAAGTCTTCGCGGTCAGCCGTCTGCTCCCAAAGCGCTTCGGTCAGGAATGGCATGAACGGATGCAAGGCTGTATAAGAAGCCTCTAGAACCCAGCCCAAGGTAAGCTGCGTCTCGGCTTTCGCTGCTTCATCATCGCCGCCTAGGATTGGCTTGGACAGCTCCAGATACCAATCGCATAAAATGTCCCAGATGAAGCGGTAAACGGCGCTGGCCGCATCGTTGAAACGATAGTCTTCAATGGCGCTCGTGACACTTGTCGTACATTTGTACAGCTCTTCCAAAATCCACTTGTTCACTGATAAGGTTAGATTTTTTGGATCGAGGGTCTGCCCAAACTGCGCCTCGTTCATTTGTGCGAATCGGGTGGCGTTCCAGAGTTTGGTGCCGAAGTTGCGATAGCCCGCAACCCGGTCGACAGACAGGTTAATATCACGCCCCTTGGTGGCCATCGCGGCGAGCGTAAAGCGCAAGGCGTCGGCGCCATAAGCTTCAAAGCCTTTTGGGTAGCGTTTACGGGTGGCTTTCTCGACTTGCGGGGCTTTTTCGGGTTGGCGCAGGCCTGTTGTGCGTTTCGCGACCAGCGTTTCGGCGTCAATCCCGTCAATCAGGTCGACGGGGTCGATGACATTGCCCTCTGACTTGGACATTTTCTTGCCCGCCTCATCGCGAACGATGGCGTGGATATAAACATCCTTGAACGGGACTTCCCCATCCATGAATTTGAGCCCCATCATCATCATCCGTGCCACCCAGAAGAAGATAATATCAAATGCGGTGACCAGAACCGCTCCAGGGTAAAACTGTTTCAAATCAGTGCTTTCGCTCGGCCAACCCTGCGTGCTAAACGGCCAGAGAGCGGAAGAGAACCATGTATCTAGGACGTCTTCATCCTGACGCAATGGCACACCCTCGCCCGCCAAAGCTTGAGCTGCTTCCACACTCGAAGCACAATACGCTGTTCCATCTGGCCCATACCAAACTGGAATCCGGTGCCCCCACCAAAGCTGACGCGAGATACACCAGGGCTGGATGTCCTTCATCCAATTGTCATAAGTCTTCTTCCAATTCTCCGGAACGAAGCGCGAGCGTCCCTCGTCAACCGCAACAATGGCGGGTTTGGCAAGCTCCTGCGCATTCACATACCACTGATCGGTGAGCCATGGCTCAATCACCGTGCCTGAGCGATCCCCGAAGGGCTGTTCGATCTTCTTTTTCTCGATTTCTTCTAGGTGTCCCAGCTCTTCAAACTCGGCGACCACCCGTTTGCGAGCCGCAAAGCGGTCTTCCCCAACAAAACGAGCAGGAATCCCCGCCAAATCCGCATCTTCCCCACTCACTATAGCAGCTTTTGCGGTTAGAATATTCATCCGGCAATCAAGCCCTGCCCGCTTGCCGACTTCAAAGTCATTAAAGTCGTGCGCCGGGGTGATTTTCACGGCTCCTGACCCTTTTTCAGGGTCTGCATGCTCATCAGCAACGATCACAATGCGCCGTCCAACAATGGGGAGTTCAATGAACTTGCCCACGAGGCCACTATACCTGTCATCATTAGGGTTAACGGCAACTCCGGTATCGCCCAGCATGGTCTCTGGGCGGGTGGTTGCGACCACTACATAGTCCCGTGTCTCAGTTCCAGCAGGCTCGCCGTCTTCATCAAAGACCGGATGCTCATATGTCACCCCATCTGCAAGCGGATACCGCAGATGCCAGAAATGTCCATCGACTTCCTTCTGCTCAACTTCGAGATCAGAGATCGCCGTCTCAAAATGCGGGTCCCAGTTCACAAGCCGCTTGTCACGATAGATCAAGCCCTCATTGTAGAGCTCGACAAAAACCTTCGTAACGGCTTCCGACATATCCTCATCAAGGGTAAATTTGGTGCGCGACCAGTCCATGCTGGAGCCAAGACGGCGATCCTGCTCGAGAATTTGCCCACCTGATTCTTCTTTCCAGTCCCAGACTTTCTGAACAAAGGCGTCACGCCCCAGATCACGGCGGCTCTGATTGCCCTCTGCGGCGAGTTTACGCTCGACCACCATCTGCGTCGCGATGCCCGCATGGTCCATGCCCGGTTGCCAAAGCACATTCTTGCCGCGCATCCGCTCGAACCGGCAGAGAATATCCTGGATCGTATGGTTCAGCGCGTGCCCCATATGTAGGCTACCCGTCACGTTTGGTGGCGGGATCATGATCGCATAAGGCTCAGCTGCTGTGTCGCCGGACGGCTTGAAACAACCCGCCTCTTCCCAGCGCTTATAAATGCGTTGCTCGTGAGCTTTCGGGTCAAAACGCTGGTCGATCATAGGCTGCAGGTCCGGTCGTAAAAATCTATAAAGAAAAGGCGCTCCATCACTGGCGCGCCTCGTCTCTTAATCAGTGTTGTAAGAGCGGTCTAGCCAGCCATGCGGGCAATCCGCTGCACTTCGGCCTCAACATGCTTCTCAACGATACCTGGCAGGTTATCATCCAGCCATTCTTTCAGCATCGGACGCAGCATCTCGCGAACCACACCCTCAATCGTCGTGTTGCCGCCAGCGTCCTCGCCAAACTCAACCTTGGACAAAAGCTTACCAAGCGAACCAGCCGCTGCGCCAACAGTCGCAGCATCACTCAATGGGGCAGATGCAGTCATAGGTGTTTCCTCTATCAGTGTCTCTTGGGGCTCAGGTTGAACCAGAGTTTCCACAACGTCTTCGATTGGATCTTCAGTAACTTCTTCAATAGCCTCAAAGCCATCATCTTCTGAAACGAGGAAATCGTTCAAAGATGCTGGTTCCGCCTGCAGTTCGGTTTCGAAGCTATCTTCATCAACCTCGAAGTCGAAATCATCTTCAACATCGAATGATGGCTCATCAATCGGCTCAAGCACAGGCTCTGACTTCGCCTCGGCTTCAAGCTCTGCGGTTACCTCATCCATGGACTGACTGATTGCCGCCATAACATCATCTTCGGTTTCAGGCGCGGCTTCGAGGAACGTGTCTTCATCTTGAAGATTAACATCACCGAACACATCGAGATCATCCTCAACAGGCGTCAGATTTGTCTCCGCCGCCGTTTCAACCGGTTCCACCTGTGTGTCATCATCCGCGATGATCTTGCGAATAGAGGAAAGAATTTCCTCCATGGTTGGTTCTTTTTGTGCTTGCTCCGCCATAGGTATTCCTACTGATTCTGCTTCTGTATGAGAGCTATTCGAACACGGTTAATAACCGATTACACTCATCATTGTAACACAGCGAGACAAAGCAGGATATTGGCAAAGCTACCCGGTTGTAATCCCGAGACTTAACTGTCCCATCGCCCGTAGCAATTGATAGGTTGCGACATACGCGGCTCGCTGCGAATTGATCAGGCCAAGACGTGCATCGAGCAATTGCTGCTCCTGATCCAACACGTCCAGCGTGGTTCGCGTGCCAACATTCAACTCTTCCTGCGCACCCTCAAAGGCAATCTCAGCAGCCTGAACCTGCAGCTCGGATGCCTCAATAGCGCGTTTTGCGGCAATGTTTGAATACCAGGATTGAGCCACGCTGGCGCGAATCTGGCGCTCGGCATTGACTGTTTGAAGGCGTGCCTGATCCATTTGAAGCTGAGCAGAGCGCACCTGGCTGCGCAAGATTCCGCCCTGGAATAGGGGTACAGTTGCTTGGGCAAGCGCCGTTACGCTCGTGTCTTCCAGATTATCATCCCAATTCTCCTGAATGCCCGCCGTCCCGACAAGAGATAGGCTTGGGCGCAACGCGCCGCGGGCCGCACGGACACCCTGTTCTGCGCTGCGTTCAGCTTCACGCAGGGCGAGAATGTCAGGGTTTTCAGTGAGGGCAACGTTCAAAGCGTCTTCAAAACTTGCCGGCACCATCGGTGCTGGGGGCGCTGCGACAAGGTCTTGAGCTTCAAGGCCGACCAGAAGGGCATAGACAGCGAGAGACGCCTCGAGCTGCGCGGATGCCGCAGCCAGTGATGCCTGAGCGCCTTGCAACCGCGCTTCGGCTTGCTTGACATCTGTACGTGTTGCAAAGCCAACATCGAAGCGGTCTGTCGCCGCTCGGAATTGCTCCTGCAACAGCGCGACACTGTTTTCACGGATATTGATCGTTTCCTGATCTCGCAGAACATCAACATAGGCTGTGACGACTTGCAGGATCAGGTCTTGCCCAGCACCGTCAAGTTGCGCGTCCGCAGCGGCAATACCAGCTTTCGCTTGTTCAATACCAGCTGCGATACGCCCGCCCGTATAGAGCGGCAAACTGGCTTGGACTTGGGCAGATGAGATCGCGCGATCGCCTGTCGCACTGCCTGAAAAGATATTGGTCGGCCGATTGCTATCCAGCGACTCATATCCAGCTGAGCCAGACAAATCGACTGTCGGGGCGCGTTGGCCGCGCGCTTGCTTTAGTTGCTCCTGCGCTGAGCCAAGCAAGCTGCGCTGAGCCTCCAATTGAGGATTGGTGAGAAAGGCCTGCTCCAGCGCGCCTTGCAAGGTTTCCGTTTGGCCGGCAAGCGGCAGCCCAATGCAGGCAATGGACAGGAGAAGTGTATGGCGCAGCATGAAATGCCCCTTTTGGCAAGAGTTTCAGCATCTATCTAGGCCGAGCAACACAAAAGTGAACACTGTTCACTTTTTTATTGTCGCTCAATCAGATTGATCCTGTCATAGCAGCAAGCAAGATTGATACCCGTCTTCTGATTGGACCCGGATAGATTTTTCTTGACCAGGCCCGACGCAACCTGAAATGCGCCAGCGCAGGTCGGATCGAAGATGGCAGCTTGCGCACAGTTTCACCGATCTCGACTGCTTCCCCGCGCCGTAAAGCAGCCCATGCAGGTGCAATTGACCTGATGGTCTGCCCATAGCTGTGCACAGGCGCGAACAGGCTGGCGGCAAGCGCAGCAAGGTAGGCTTCTGGTTCTTTTGAACGGTCTTGCTCAAGAAAAGAGGTTTCATATTGATCGACCAGTTCTTGCAGGGAAGCAATCTTAAGCCTGTTGGCTTTCACTTGCTGATCCAGCAAAAGGACAACATCATGCTGGCGAGGCTTGCCCTGCTCCATCTCAGCGAGAGCATCACGCCACCACTGGAAGCGTATCTGCCCAAGCCCCGTTTCACTCACCACGATACGAACGCGTGCCAATTCGTAACAAAAAGCATAAAGTGAAACCAGCGCATCGCGGTCTGTTTTCGCCGCATAGCGGCTGGAAAGCCAGCGTTCTTCATCCACTTGACGAATCCGATCATCAAGTCGTTGCACAATTTCACTTAAACTATCAGTGGCAAGACTGGTCATGGCACCTATATCCGTGGCAAGCGCTAATCAGGTAGTGTTATAAAAATCTGCAAGGAGACCAAAGACATGGCTTTTGACCTTCCCGAACTTCCATATGGCCGCGACGGCCTAGTACCGCATATTTCAGAGGACACTCTGAATTTCCACCATGGAAAGCATCATAATGCATATGTAACGAACCTCAATAAGATGATTGATGGTACAGACCACGCAGATGCCTCTCTAGAGGCAATTGTCAAAGCGGCTTCTGGCGATGCGTCAAAAGCAGGCCTGTTTAACAATGCGGCTCAAGTCTGGAACCACACGTTCTACTGGCACTCAATGAAGCCAGGCGGCGGCGGCAAACCCCACGGTAAAGTTGCAGACATGATTGACCGCGACTTTGGCTCTTATGATGAGTTCGCAACCGCGTTCAAAGCTGCGGGCGGCGGACAGTTCGGCTCTGGCTGGGCATGGCTGGTGCTGAAAGATGGCAAGCTTGCCATCACCAAGACACCAAATGCAGAGACCCCGCTGACCGAAGATGGCGTGACCCCAATCCTCACCATGGATGTCTGGGAGCATGCTTACTATCTCGATTACCAGAATAGCCGCCCAAACTATATGGCAAGCTTCCTTGATAATCTCGTCAACTGGGACTTCGCTAATCAAAATCTGGCTGACGCGGCTTAGAAATACGAATATTATTCCCAATGAATCCGGCCTGTAACGCGGGCCGGATTTTTTGTCTCTTGCCACACGACTATTCAGAATCCATTATCATATGCGTTGGGGGACAAAACAGGGGGCGTTTATGCTTTCAACGCGATATCTACTTGCACTCGCAAGCTTCACAGGGGTGCTCTTATCACAGTCTATGGCGCAAACTGTACCTTTCGAAATTGAACGCGAAGTAGAGATAGAACGTCGTCCCGACATAACCGAAGACCCGCAACTTTTAGTCGATGCATTGCAGCGCCGTGACTACATGCAAATCTGGATCAAAGACGGCGGACCTTGGCGTCTTGCAGCAAGTAATGACCCAGACTTGCGAACCAGCATCTCAAAAGGCTGCCCAGCTGGCACCATACCTCCCACTATAAGAGATGTGCGTGCTTATTTCGATACGGTCGCTGCTTACTCAAACACAATGCGCCTTAGGACGAGTGACCTGCAAGGCGCTTTTTATGTCGATCCGCCACTCGTTTCTGATGATGGGCGTTTCGGTGACTATTCCGTCTTTGCCTTCGCCTATGGGTCGCCTCAGCCTGCGAAAATCGAGATCATTATGCAGGTCCGCTTTGGTGGTTCGGCCTTCTATGATGAACTCAAGACCAATGCAGACTTACGCACGGAATTGGTGCCTGATGAACTAGAAGAAGGCACGTATCGGTCACGCTTTTTCCCAATGGGGCCTCCACACGAAGTTTTGAGGCTGGATAAGGAGTGGCCCGCAACACTTGCACCTTTCACTCCAAATTTAGCAAC
Organism: uncultured Hyphomonas sp.; assembly: GCA_964528975.1. Taxonomy (GTDB): domain Bacteria; phylum Pseudomonadota; class Alphaproteobacteria; order Caulobacterales; family Hyphomonadaceae; genus Henriciella. The sequence continues at coordinate 18,635 of CAZGVG010000017.1, read as the reverse complement.
GGTTGATCAAGGCCTGCCTTTGCTTGTTGAAAACCGCGCCCTTGGTACGGAGCCTGTTCTAATGATGACAACCACAATTCAATCTGACACCGTAGAGCCAGATAATCGGACTCGCTTTCTAGAGCTGCTCTTCTTACCCGTCTCATTGTGTACCAGCTCTGAATAGGCCGATGTGCTAGAAAAGAGACAGCCTTCGTCTTCTTCAGTGATTACCTTTCGGTCATCGGGTTTTTCAGTTATGTGCAGCGCAATATGTTTGCCGGCGCTGTGATTCGTAGTCGGCCTCGTCGTCCATGCAGGACGGCCCGACCCAGAAACCAGCCGGATAGAATAGATTGACTGATAAACCAGAAATTACTTTTGCAGAACTGAACCTTGATCCACGCATTCAAAGCGCGATCGATAAAACAGGCTACACCCACCCAACGCCCATCCAAGCGCAGGCTATTCCTGTGATCAAGCAGGGCGGTGATGTCACCGGCATTGCCCAGACCGGAACCGGCAAAACCGCCGCATTCGTACTGCCGATGATCCACCGTCTTACGAAGGGCCGTGCCCGCGCTCGCATGCCGCGTAGCCTGATCCTCTGCCCGACGCGTGAACTCGCGGCTCAAGTGGCTGAGAATTTCGAGCAGTATGGCGCTGATCTTAAACTCAACATGGCCCTGCTGATCGGCGGTGTGAGCTTTAAAGAACAAGAGCAAAAGCTTATGCGCGGCGTTGATGTCCTGATCGCCACGCCAGGACGCCTGATCGACCAGTTTGAACGCGGCAAAATCTTGCTGACGGGGCTTGAAGTCTTCACCATTGATGAAGCCGACCGAATGATGGACATGGGCTTTATTCCTGACATCGAGAAAATCTGTAAACTGCTACCCGCACGCAGACAGACGCTCCTCTTTTCAGCCACCATGCCAAAAGAGATCGCGCGCCTTGCCGCGACTTTCCAGAAAGATCCCGTTCGGATCGAGGTCGCGCGGCAGTCGCAAACGGCAGAGACGATTGCTCAACATGTTGTAAAAATCCCGCGCGGTGATGATAAGGCGAAACGCACCGCGCTGCGCCGCATCATTGAAAGCCGCGAAGTCGTCAACGGAATTGTCTTCTGTAATCGGAAGCGTGAAGTCGATATTGTCGCCAAATCGCTCAGCAAGCATGGCTTTGATGCCGCACCCATCCATGGTGACCTTCCGCAATCTGAGCGCATGAAAACGCTGCAGCGGTTCAGGGATGGCGAGTTGAAATTCCTCGTCGCCTCAGATGTCGCAGCGCGTGGGCTCGATGTCCCTGATGTTGGTCACGTGTTCAACTATGCCCCGCCCGTCAAAGACGAAGACTATGTCCACCGCATTGGCCGCACAGGACGTGCGGGACGCAGTGGCGAGAGCTTCACACTTGTCGCACCCGCTGATGCCAAAGGCTGGCGTGGGGTTACCCTACTGATTAAGACCGATGTCGAAGAATATATGCCTGAAGGCCTGCTGGAAGAGCTTGAAGCCCTTCCGGAAGACGAAGGCCGCGGGCGTGGCCGCGGGCGCGGAGATCGCGGCGGGAAAGGCCGAGAGCGCGGCGGACGACGTGAGCGTGGCCGGGAGCGCCCTGAACCTAAAGACGCTAAGACTGAAAGCCCTGTCGAAACGAAAGAAGACGACACACCCAAATCAGAAAAGCCAAAGCGCGAACGCGGTCCACGTCAGGACCGGCCAAAACGCGACTATAAACGTAAGGATGACGACCTCATCCTCGACCCAGCTCCAGAAAAAGTCACAGGATTTGGCGACGAAGTCCCAGCTTTTCTCAAATAATCAAAAATTCTGTCTTCAAACAGATATATTTCATGCCTAGTCTTTTCTTAAGGAGAGAATTTGCATGTTACGTTTCAGTCTAGCAGTCATTTTGTTCCAAATGGCTGTGGTCTGTTCAGCCTTGGCTCAAACTGAAAAACCTGAGCTTTCGGCTTATGGCGCATTGCCGATGATTTCTAGGGCTGACATCTCGCCAGACGGGTCCAAAGTCGCGACAATCGCGAACGTAGATGGCGTATCATATTTCTTACTTTATGACGCCTCAGGAAAGCCCCTCGCCAAGGGTGAAATCGATAAGCTCAAAGCCCGTAGCGTTTACTTTTATAACGATAATTATGTGATCGTTACCGTATCTGAGACGACAACAACCTATGGGTTTCGCGGGGAGTATGAGAACTCAGCCGCCTTCGTCGTGAACCTGGAAACGCTTGATATCCAGCAGCTGCTTGTCAAAACGAAGAGACTGTTCCCGGCGCAGTCTGGCCTTGGGCGTATTCTCGGAAAAGGTCCAAAGCCAGATACTGTGCTGATGCAGGCTTTCATGGGCGGGCCGGGGTCAACACCAAGTAGAGATTTACTCTCTGTGAGTTTGGATAATGGGCGGGGAAGAGTCACTAGCCGCGGTTCAAATGACACAATCGATTGGTTCAGTGACGGCAAAGGCAGCCCGCTTATCCGTGAAAGCTATAACAATAAAAAGAACCTCTACACCATACAGCACTTCGACGGGGATCGCTGGCAGACTGTCTATGAGGAAGAAGATGCCAATGTCCCTCCCTTATCTATCCGCGGCATTACCCCGGATAGCACCGGAGTTGTTTTCATAAGCACCTCGAAACGGACTGACGGCTTCGACGAATTGATGAAGATGGACTTTGAAGGCAACGTCTCAGGTCCACTTCTTGCGGCTGAAGGGCGTGAAATCGATAGTATCTATACAGATGCAGAGCGGCGCGTGCTTGGCGTTCGATACTCAGGGGCATCGCCTAGTTATGATTTTCTCGATGAGACTATCGCTGCGGCTTATGACGCCATGAGCGAGAGACTGCCGAATGCGACGCTCTATCTCAACTCATGGTCGGACGACAAAACCAAGTTTCTATACAATGTATTTGAACCCTCGCTTGGGGATATTTGGCTCGTTCAAGATGTCAGCACTGACACTGTAAAGATGATCGCTAAAAACCGCCCCAGTATTTCCAGCCAGCATATCGGTGTGGTTCTCGCCATCGAATACAAAGCGCGAGATGGATTAGACATCCCAGCAATTGTCACCCTACCCCCAAACTCAGATATGGACGCAAACCTGCCTTTAATCGTTCTTCCGCATGGGGGCCCGCGCTCCTATGACCGACTGGATTTCGATTGGATGGCACAATTCTTCGCAAGCCGAGGATACGCTGTTCTCCAACCCAATTTTAGAGGTTCAACTGGCTATGGGTATGAGTTTGAACAAGCTGGCCATGGGGAATGGGGCGGCAAGATGCAGGACGACATCACCGATGGGGTCAAAGCCCTTGGCGCAGCCGGTATAGCCGATCCAGACCGCGCCTGTATTGTGGGGGCAAGTTATGGTGGCTATTCAGCACTGGTCGGCGCAACTTTGACACCTGAACTCTACAAGTGCGTCATTGCCATTGCCCCGGTCAGTGACCTCAACCGAATGCTCTCTGACGTAAAGAGAGAAAGCGGTCGTGACCATTGGGTGATCGATTATTGGGAGAACCTTATGGTAGACGGCGATGCCCGCCGGAACAAATTGCGCTCAATTTCACCGGCTAACTTTGCAGACAAAGTCCAGGCGCCTGTTCTGCTTCTACATGGAGATGACGACACGGTTGTCCCCTATCGCCAAAGCCAGATCATGCGAAATAAGCTGAAATCTGCGGGCAAAGACGTCAAAATTGTCAAACTTAAAGGCGAAGATCACTGGTTGTCTGTGGCGAAAACACGGATGCAATTACTCGAAGAAATGGACAAGTTTGTTGCTGAACACCTGCCTGTGGAGGGATAGGCACAAAAAAAGGCCGCTCCGATTAGGGCGGCCCTTTATAGAGTTATGAAGGCCGTTATTTCTTCATACGCCCAGCGACCTGTTTACGGAATTTCTCTCCGTATGGCGGGCGCATCATCGCGAGCAACTCACTACCTGTTTGGGTATAAATCGCTTTCTTGTGTGTGAACTCCATAAACCCATCATGGCCGTGATAAGCCCCCATGCCCGATGGCCCAACGCCGCCAAAGGGCAGGTCTTCCTGCGCGACGTGAAAGATGACGTCATTCACAGTCACGCCGCCTGAGGTAGTGTTATTCAGCACCATATCGCGTTCATCAGCATCCTGACCGAAATAATATAGACCTAACGGGCGCGGATTATTATTGATGTAAGCCACCGCATCTTTAGTTTCGGAGTAAGATTTCACAGGCAGGATCGGACCGAAAATCTCATCCTGCATGACTTTCATATCATCAGTCGGATTCATAACGATATGAGGCGCCATTTTATGATGCGGCTGCTGGCTGAAATTCTCGCCCGCCGGATTGATCTCTATCACCTCGGCGCCCTTCTCACGGGCATCATCCAGATAAGAATTCAGGCGCTCGAAATGACGCTGGTTTATTACCGAGGTATAATCATCATTATCCTTGAGGCCGCTTGGGAACATCGTTTCGACCGCCGCCTGCGCCGCGCCGACAAATTCTTGGGTCTTGTCTTCTGGCACAAAGGCATAATCCGGCGCGAGACAGATCTGCCCTGCATTCAAGGTTTTGCCCGCCATAATCCGACTGGCAGCCTTCTCTAAATCAGCAGACTTCCCCAGGATAACCGGAGACTTACCACCGAGCTCCAGCGTCAATGGCACAAGATTATCCGCCGCCGCCCGCATCACGTGATGTGCAATCGAAGTCGCACCTGTGAAGATCATATGGTCAAACGCCAGTTTCGAGAACGCCGCACCAACATCCGGTCCGCCTGTAACAACTGCAACCTCTTCTTCGGTATAGTATTTCGCGATCAAATCCTTCATCAACTCAGATGTGGCTTCAGTAAACTCAGACGGTTTGATCATCACCCGGTTACCCGCAGCGAACACATTAGCCATAGGCGCAAAGGTCAAATTAACGGGGAAATTCCAAGGGCTAATCACCCCAACAACACCTTTCGGTTGATACTGGATACGAGCTTTTGAGCCCAGCATGCCAAGCGGAAACTCAACCTTGCGCTTTTCAGGGCGCATCCACTTCCGAAGATGCTTGCGCGAATGCTTCAAAGCGCCAATCGACCCCGCAATATCAGTCAGGTTTGACTGATCGATTGAACGATGCCCAAAGTCCTCTGCCATAGCTCTGGCCAGCGCCTCCCCATGCGTCGCCAGAAGATCGATAGACTTATCGATCCACTCCTCGCGCCGTTCAGCTGAGGGAATACCATCGCGAATATTGGCCGCCTTCTGTTTTGCAAGAATGCCGCCCATACCGTCTGCCGTCATACCGTCCAGTGCCATTGATTTCTCCAGGTTCTTCTTATCGTTGACGTAAACGATAACCCAGAACTGGCGAGAAACAAAACGATTCCCCCTGCCCCAGCGTCACGGTTTCCTTGCTCGATCAGCATCATAAACTCTTGTGATTAAGGGAGACCCTCATGGATTTTACCAAGATCAGCTATACGATTGAAGATGATATTGCGACGATCGCTTTTGACGACCCAGCAACATTGAACGCCGCAGGCATGGATACAGTTGAAGAGATGACGCTGGCTTTAGAGCATGGCGCCGAGCACGCGCGTTGTACCATTATTACTGGAAATGGACGTGGGTTCTGTTCTGGGGCCAATCTCTCCGCCAACCCTGGCGAGACGCCAAAGGGTAAGCCCGATGCAGGAAAAGCGCTCGACAGTCATTATAATCCGTTGATCAAAATGATGAAGACCCATCCCCATCCGATCATTACCGCGATCAATGGTGCTGCGGCGGGAGTTGGGTGCTCAATTGCCCTCATGGGCGACTTTATAATTGCAGGTGAAAGCGGTTATTTCTTGCAAGCCTTCCGCCGGATCGGGCTTGTGCCAGATGGCGGCTCGACCTTTCTCTTGCCGCGCATGGCGGGCCGAGCCAAAGCGATGGAGATGACATTGTTTGGTGATAAGGTCCCCGCTCAGCAGGCATTGGACTGGGGCCTCATCAATCGCGTTGTGCCTGATGAAGCTTTAGAAAGAGAAGCCCGCGTCTATGCGAAGAAGCTCGCTGATGGTCCAACGCAAGCACTGGCGCTCATCCGCGAACTGATCTGGCAAGCTGAAGATAATGACTTTGACAGCCAGCTGCAGGCCGAGCGTTTCGCACAGCGAACAGCAGGTCGCCAACCAGACTTTAGAGAAGGCGTAAAAGCATTCTTGGAAAAGCGCCCCGCGAATTTCCGGAATAGTTAAACCCTAAAACGGGTGACGGCGCGGCGATTTTACCTTTGCACGTCGTGCTTGCACTGCGACGCTGAGGGCTTTTCGCGCCCACTGATTGGCCTCATCCCGATCATCCAATGCCGCTTCCGGCAATGAGACATAGCTCATCTGGATCGTTTTCCCGGTCTTTGGATTCGTCCACTCAAATGGATGGCTGCCCTCGGCTTTCAGATCAGCTTTCAACGCATCATCGGCTTTGACATAAACGCGGCCATCATCAAGCAGCGCAAACATGTCTTCGCCTGAATATACTCCGGCGCCGCCAAACATCTTGCGAATTCGAATACGTCCAAGATCTGTAAAAAGGTCCTCGACATAGGTGTGGAACGGGTTGTCTATTCTTGTCATTCATTTCCTCCGGCAAATAGCGTCCTTGATGTGATCTTCTGTCGAGACATCTAAAAAAGACTTACGCGGGGGAACATGGAGCAGAAATCCAATTTGACAAGTGTGACAGCGCTGGCACTGCACCTAAACACTTATTTAAGGCGCGATTAGGTGAACTTCACACCAAAACTTACCAATCAATGGCGGCATAAACCAATTGCTGAAACTGCGGACGGATAGGATAACAACCCGTCGGGATCATCTGAGTCGCTTGGATAGCGATTAGTTCTTCCACCGGATCAATCCAGAAAAACGTGTTCGCTAAACCACCCCAGCTAAATGTTCCGATTGAGCCCGGCGTCAGGGTCTCTGCCACGTCTACAACAGTTGAACCACCTAGTCCGAAGCCATTGCCCTCCATGCGCGCCTCAGAAAAAGTCTTGTCGCCCATCTGTTTAATGGTTTGACCACCCGGCAAGTGGTTCATCCGCATGAATTCAACCGTCTTAGGACTAAGCAGGCGCTGCCCTTCCAGACTTCCACCTTGCAAGAGCATGAGGCAAAAACGGTGATAGTCACGAAGCGTTGAGACCAGTCCACCACCTGCATTGAGCATTGATGGCTGGGTCTTGTAGGCCTTACTCTCGGTCGCTGCACCGTCGCTAAGGGTCACTTCACCCGTGATCGGGTTCTTGGCATAGCAGGCCATCAAGCGGCTTAATTTATCCTCCGGCACAAAGAAATCAGTGTCGACCATGCCCAAAGGCTTGAAGATACGTTCGCGGAAGAAGACATCCAGTGTCATCCCGCTGGCAACCTCAACAACCCGGCCAAGCACATCCGTCGAATGGCCATAATTCCATTGATCTCCGGGTGAAAAGACCAGCGGCAGACCTGCAAGGTTGGTACAGAACTGTTCCAGCGTAATGTCCTTTGGCGCGCGCTCCATTTCTCGGCGATAGAGCGCGTCCACCTCATGCTGAAATAGGAAACCATAGGTTAGCCCCGTCGTATGCGTAAACGCATCGCGTACTGTCATTTCCCGGTCTGGCTTGCGGGTCTTATAATCCTTAAGGTCACCGCCATCCCAGACGCCGACATCTTTAAACTCAGGTATATAGCGGGAGATTTCATGATCCAGCCGGATGACGCCCTCATCGTGCAGCATCATTGCTGCAACTGATGTTATCGGTTTGGTCATCGAATAAATACGGAAAATTGTATCGGCACTGATCGGCGAACCACCCTCAAGGTGGGTATTGCCACGATAAGCTTCATGCACGATCTGCCCATTGCGAGAGACCATCGTTGCCATACAAGGCAATTTACTCGTCTGAAGATAGGCTTTGTCGAAATAATCCGGGATAAAGTCTAGGCGCTCACTATTCAGCCCTACATCTTCCGGGGCCATATCGTATCCTGTATCGCTCACTTGATGATCCTTTACACTATCGCCAGAGATTTTCTGGCTGAAATTTCAAATCAGGGAAAGGCTGCGCTTTGAATTTTCCGCGCGCCATCATTCCCCCAGCTTTTCGCCATTGCCCATTCTTGAGCCTATAGGCCTTTATCTCTTTGCTGGAGACATCAACATCCCAAAGATGCAATATGCCAGAGCGTCTCAACAAGACCTTACGCGTTACCGGCAAATAGTCTTTGTATGAGTGATGAGTATTCAAACATACAAGGTCAGGCGCCTCTCGAAACCACCCCAAAGCCTCTAACGAGGGTGCCTCCATACAGTGCCACACAGCCAAGTCAGCGACGATTATATCATCCCCTAATGCGAGCGGCGCTCTTTCAGCAAAAAACCACTTTTCAGTATCGCCAAGCGATTCCAGATGCTCTTTGATCGTAAAATGGATGAGCGAGAATGTTACGCTTTGGTGCCGGAAATCAGAGATATATCTCGGGACAAGCTTGCCGGATATTAGCTCATACTTCTGATCATCATCACCATACTCATGCGCGCGCCAAAGCTCTTTATCGCCATCGGGTAGCTTACCCCAAAGGTTGCTATGATTAATCGGACGGACCGGAAGCTCCAAGCCTAAATCTCTCCTCGCTTCGCGGCGCGGGATAGCTCCCGGGCAATGATGATTTGCTGAATTTGCGTCGTGCCTTCATACAGCCGGAAGATGCGTGCGTCGCGGAAGAACCGTTCAACCCCGTAATCAGCGACATAGCCAGCACCGCCAAATACCTGCACGGCGCGGTCGGCAACCCTACCCACAGCCTCAGAAGCAAACATCTTGCAGCAGGATGCCAGCATCGTCACACTCTCACCCGCATCACGCTTACGCGCAGCATCTAGTATCATGCACCGCGCGGCATACGCTTCGGCCTGGCTGTCGGCAATCATCGCCTGAATCAACTGATGCTGCATGATCGGCTTACCGAACTGCACCCGCTCCATAGAGTAGTTGACCATCTCAGAGATCAGTCGGTCCATCATTCCGGTACAGACCGAGGAAATGTGAAGACGACCTTTATCCAGCACGCTCATCGCAACCTTGAAACCTTGCCCGTCAGACCCGACCATCATTTCAGATCCAACGCGGGCATTGTCAAAGTTTACATCGCAAATCTGCGCGCCTTGCTGGCCCATCTTCTTTTCCGGCTTACCGACGCTGAGACCCGGCGTATCACGCGGTACGATAAAGGCCGAGACGCCCTTGCCACCCGGCTCATCGGGATTCGTCCGCGCCATGACTGTGAAGAGATCAGCGACATTGGCGTTGGTGATATAGCGCTTCCCGCCATTCAAGACGTAAGCGTCACCATCTTTCGTCGCCTTGGTTTTCAGCCCAGCGGCATCCGATCCAGCTTCAGGTTCAGTTAGCGCAAACGAGGTGATAATTTCACCACTCGCAATGCCCGGTAGATACGTCTCCTTCTGGGCGTCCGTACCAAACAGAACCAGCGCCTGCGACCCTATGCCGATATTCGTTCCTGCTGCAGATCTGAATGCCGGAGAAGTCCAGCCAAGCTCAAACCCAACCATGCATTCGGTTTCCATATCGAGGCCAAGGCCACCATATTCCTCCGGCACAGCCAAACCAAAGAGACCAAGTTGCTTCATCTCATCGACCAGGTCAGCTGGAACAGCATCCTCTTCTGCCACCTGCGCTTCAGCTGGCACACAGCGTTCGCGCACAAACCGTCTAACCTGCTCGATCAAGGCTTCGCGTATCTCTGCATCAAAGGCCATGGCTGTCTCCTATCTGTCTTGAAACCATAGCGCACGCAGCCGCCCTGTCGAACCCTTACGCATAGTCAGCACTGGCGATTGGCTGCGCGCAAGCTATGACAGCGAGAAACGGAGGGCCAACATGCAACCAACCATCGTAGAAACAGGTGAGTTCAAAGGCTGGAAGTACTGGCCAGAAGAACCCTTTGAATATGAGAGCGCCGGCCCCTTCTATTTGCGTGAAGATGAGAAGGGCATGGTTGCGGCGTTCCGGGCGGAGCGCAAACATATGAATGCGGGCGGCGTTGTGCATGGCGGTTGTCTGATGACATTTGCGGATTTCGCTCTCTTCGCCATCGCCCATACAGGTGAGGATGATGGCTATGGCGTTACCGTGGCGTTTACATCTGAGTTTCTATCCGGTGCCCTTGAAGGGGAGTATATCGAAGCCCGCGGCGAGGTGATTGGCGGCGGTAAGTCGATCACGTTTGTGCGCGGTCTGATAAAAGCGGATGGCCGTCCAGTCCTGAATTTTTCGGGCACGATCAAGAAGCGGCACAAGAAAGCGACGACGGCATAGTCTCCCCCCAACGATTTTCCCGCGCTAAGGTGACTTAGCGATCTCATCCAGGAGTTGCTTATGAATAGCGATGCAATGACGATGAATATCGACCTCCTGCCAACGTTCTCTGCATTAGCTGGCATTGAAGCTCCATAGGACCGGACAATTGATGGAAACAACATTATCTTTGTGATGAAGGGCAGCGACACCTCTCCTCATGAGCTTCTGTTCTTCTTTAACGAAAATAATGTTTCAGCCGTTCGCAATGAGAGGTTCCGCCTCGTGCTGACAAAATATTACAAGTCATTTGAAGTGCCTTTCGTACAGTTTGCAAGCTCGCTTTTGTTCGACCTTGGGCGCGATTCACAAAAGCGGTTCTCCTGTGTTCGCGAAAACCTGGAAGTGATGTCTAAGCTTATGACAGCGGTCAAAGACATCCGCGCCGATGTCGCCGACATGGTCAAGGCGCCGATAAACCCATTCGGTCCAGATGACCCAGACACACCGATAGGGCCTCAATTTCAAAAGCATTAGGACAAGATATAAGTATGGCTTGCAGAACGCAGGCTACGCAAACTTCGCTGGCTGGCCTAATAGCGATTGGCCTACGAAAGCCTGATATACCGTAACCCCACATCTGTGTTAAACGGAAGACCGACGTATCAGGCAAAAGCGAGAAACAAGCATGAAACACCATATCATGATCGCATTAGGCATATTGATGGCCGCGGTTTTTAGTTTCAGGCTTGCAAACGCTTTGATTGCGCCGGGTTTGGGTCTCTCTGAGATTTATCTGTTTGGCGGGATCATCATTGCCGCACTCCTGATTTATCATGGTCTCAAGGAACGCCGCCATGTGCGTGAGATGTCCGCAGAACAGGATCCTTAGACCAAAGTCGCTCTCAACAGTTGATCATAGCTGGGGCACCTTGATACGGCGGCGAACATACCGTCTAAAGATAATCAGGGGAGGACTATAATTATGTCCGAGAACAATAAAACAGACGCAAAGGGCTATTGGGCGGCTACGATTCGCCTGACTTTAAGCCTGCTCGCCATCTGGTTCATCGTATCATATGGCGCTGGAATTCTATTTCGGGATTTCCTGGATCAATTCAGCATAGGCGGCGCACCGCTTGGCTTCTGGTTTGCGCAACAAGGTGCAATCTATGTCTTTGTCGGTCTGATCTTCTATTATTGCTGGGCCATGGCCAGACTGGAACGCAAATACGGCGTGGAGGGCTGAGGCAATGGATCAGTCATTCTGGACCTATTTTTTCGTGATCGGCACATTCGGCCTGTATATCGGTATCGCAATCTGGGCCCGTGCTGGATCTACCGAAGACTTTTACGTTGCCGGACATGATGTCCACCCGACCGTGAATGGTATGGCAACCGCAGCCGACTGGATGTCCGCAGCGTCCTTCTTGTCGATGGCCGGGTTGATCGCCTTTCTGGGCTATGGCGGCTCTGTTTATCTGATGGGGTGGACGGGCGGTTATGTGCTGCTCGCTGTTTTGCTAGCCCCGTTCTTGCGCGAGTTTGGCAAGTTCACGGTGCCGGATTTTGTTGGTGATCGTTACTATTCCGATGCCGCGCGCCTTATCGCGGTTGTTTGCGCTCTGTTTGTCTCGTTCACATACATTGCCGGACAGATGAAAGGCGTAGGCGTCGCGTTCTCCAACTTTCTGGAAGTCGAGTACATATGGGGCATTATTATCGGCATGGTCATCGTATTTTTCTATGCGGTTCTCGGCGGCATGAAGGGTGTGACCTATACGCAGGTGGCGCAGTATTGCGTCCTGATTTTTGCCTACACAGTGCCCGCAATCTTCATCTCACTGATCATCACAGGCACACCAATCCCACAGCTTGGCTTCATCTCTAATGCCGCGGGCACTGAAACTCCGATGCTTGAGAAACTCAACGAGACGGTCACCAATCTTGGTTTCATCGAATACACCTCATCGAATAAGTCGATGTTCGATATCTTCGCAATCACTGGCGCTTTGATGTTCGGGACGGCGGGTCTTCCTCACGTCATTATTCGGTTCTTCACTGTATCCAGCGCCAAGAATGCTCGCATTTCAGCTGGATGGGCTTTGGTGTTCATCGCAGCGCTCTACACAACAGCCCCTGCCGTTGGCGCGTTTGCCCGGATCAATTTCATCGACACTGTAAATGAAGCGACCTACATCGCCGATGATGCCGACTATTCGACAGAAGCTGCCGCGATTGAAGCAGCTGGCGGCAAGCCGGTGCCGGAGTGGTACAAGACCTGGGAAAAGACCGGTCTGCTCAGCTTTGACGATAAGAATGGTGATGGCATTATGCAATATCGCGGGCCGAATGCCTCTGATGGTGTTGAGAATGAACTGAATCCAAACCGAGACATCTTCGTGCTGGCCAACCCGCAAATTGCGCAATTGCCTGGATGGGTGATTGGCCTTGTCGTCGCGGGCGGTCTTGCGGCGGCGCTGTCTACCGCTGCGGGCCTTCTAATGGTGATCTCTTCTGCGATCAGTCATGATCTCTGCCGAAGGACTTTCTTCAAGGATATGGATGACAAGACCGAACTTCTTGTGGCAAGGGGCGCGGCAGCGGGAGCGGTGGTCTGCGCTGGATTACTCGGCATCTATGCAGGACAACTCGGCTTTGTGGCGCAAGTTGTTGCCTTTGCCTTTGGTCTGGCCGCTGCTTCGCTTTTCCCAATCATATTCCTAGGGATTTTCTGGAAGCGCATGAACAAGGAAGGCGCGATTGTTTCAATGCTCTTCGGGCTAGTATCGACCTTTAGCTATATCTACTATTTCAAGTTCGTAGATACAGACCCTAGCCATTGGCTCATGGGCGTGTCCCCTGAAGGCATTGGCTTTGTCTTTATGTGGGTTTCCGGCGCACTTGGGATTCTTGTCGCACTTGCAACGACAGCACCGCCGGAAGGCATTCAGGATCTGGTTGAAGACATCAGGGTCCCAGGAACGCGCCAATCTCATGGTATCGCAGACGCGGGAATGGCCCCGGCAGCTACAGATTAAGCCTCAGAGGGCAAACTTCAAAGGGCGACTCATTGGGTCGCCTTTTTCTTTATCCACGACTTATACCGCAACTGGCGATGGTGCGGCCTCTACGGTTCAATCCGTTTGCGGTGCTAATAGCAATATCATCCGCTTTACCTTCTCGACAAAGTACGCATTCTAGAATGAAGAAACGCGCAGTGGCTAATGGAGCATTCGATATGAGCGAGACCCCTATATATCCCGTCCCGGCGGACTTTGCAGCCAAGGCCAACCTCTCACCTGAGCGCTACAAGGAAATGTATGAGGCCTCCATCACTGACCCGGAAGCGTTCTGGGGTGAACAGGGCAAAAGGCTTGATTGGTCGATACCCTATACCCGCGTGAAAGACGTGAGTTGGGACAAGTCGGAGCTGCATGTGCGCTGGTATAGCGATGGCGAGCTGAATGTATCCTATAATTGCATTGACCGGCACTTGGCGACGCGCGGCGGTAAAGTGGCGCTGATCTGGGAAGGTGACGATCCCGAGAATGATGCAAAAATCACCTATAAACAGTTACATGTAGAGGTTTGTCGCTTTGCAAACGTCCTGAAAGACATGGGCGTCAAAAAGGGTGACCGGGTCACGATTTATATGCCAATGATCCTGGAAGCGGCCTATGCGATGTTGGCCTGCTGCCGGATTGGCGCCGTGCACTCTATTGTTTTTGGGGGGTTTAGCCCAGAAGCTCTGGCAGGACGAATTACAGATTGCGATAGCAAATTTCTGATCACAGCCGACGAAGGGGTTCGGGGCGGCCGGATCGTGCCGCTTAAAGTGAATGCTGACAAAGCCTGCGATATTGCTGGCGGCATGGTGGAAAAAGTGCTGACCGTTCGCCGGACAGGCAATGACGTCAACATGGTCGATGGCAGAGACATCTGGCTACATGATGCAAAGACGGGGGTCAGTGATGACTGCGCCCCTGAGCCCATGAATGCAGAGGACCCGCTTTTCATTCTCTATACGTCAGGTTCGACCGGCCAACCAAAAGGCGTTCTGCACACTACGGGCGGCTATCTGGTCTGGGCCTCGATGACGCATGAATATGTTTTCGATCTGAAGGAAGACGATGTCTACTGGTGCACCGCCGATGTCGGTTGGGTCACAGGGCATAGTTACATTGTCTATGGCCCGCTTGCGAATGGCGCGACCAGCATGATGTTTGAAGGCGTGCCAACATATCCGGATGCGAGCCGCTTCTGGCAGGCCTGCGACAAACATCAAGTGACCATCTTTTATACTGCTCCAACCGCGATCCGCGCTCTGATGCGCGAAGGCGAAGGCCCTGTAAACGCGACGAGTCGCAGTTCACTTCGTCTACTTGGTTCAGTCGGTGAGCCGATCAATCCTGAAGCATGGGAATGGTATTATCACAAAGTCGGAGACGCGCGATGCCCCATCGTGGATACTTATTGGCAAACCGAAACAGGCGCCTGCATGATGGTTCCGCTGCCCGGTGCGACGGATCAAAAGCCAGGCGCAGCCAGCCATCCTTTCTTTGGGGTCATGCCTAAGCTCGTCGATGCCGAAGGCGCTGAACTGATCGGTGCAACAGAAGGCAATCTTATCGTCACTGACAGCTGGCCCGGCCAAATGCGTACGGTTTACGGCGACCATCAGCGCTTTATCGACACCTATTTCAGCACTTATCCCGGTACATATTTCACGGGGGATGGATGCAAGCGCGATGAGGATGGCTTTTACTGGATCACTGGCCGTGTCGATGACGTGATCAACGTCTCAGGGCACCGCATGGGCACAGCCGAAGTTGAAAGCTCGCTTGTCGCGCATGAAGCGGTCGCTGAAGCAGCTGTGGTCGGATATCCGCATGACATTAAAGGGCAAGGCATCTACGCTTATGTGACCCCAGTTGCCGGGATAGATGCTGATGACGCTTTGAAAAAGGATCTGGTCAAACATGTCCGCGCCGAGATTGGCCCGATCGCATCGCCTGACCTTATCCAGTTTGCCAGCGGTCTGCCCAAAACGCGATCTGGTAAAATCATGCGGCGCATCTTGCGTAAGATTGCTGAGAACAGTTTCGATAATCTCGGCGATACGAGCACATTAGCCGAACCTGAAGTCGTCGATGACCTGATCCAGAAGCGACAAAACCGGTAGAGGGCGCGAATTTATGAATTTAGCCTTGTCGATCGCTATTCTAGTGACGCTTTCTACATCTCTGATTCTCGTTATCTGGTTCCGGAATCTTCGACTAACGGGACAGGACCCACTGCATCTAACCGCCTTCATCGCTATTCTGTTTACATCTGGACTGGATGTCGGGCTGATCATGTTTCCGCTCACAGAATTCCCAATCTATGAAACCGAAGCTGAATATGGATTTACCAATGCTTTAGCGATTGAGTTCGGATTTTGGGGGTTTCTCGTCTGGGCTTTTTACTTCCTGACCACGTTCTATTTTTGCGTTGTTGAGCCGAAGCTCAAACTATTTGAAATCAGGTGGGTAAAGCTCCTCAATAGCGGCGTGATTATAGCAACCTGCGCCTTCACAGGGTTCCTGTTTCTGAGCTATTTGCCGTCATATATTGCAGGGATACCTAACGTGCTCCGCTATACCCTAGTGGGGCTTGTGGTCTTGCTCGCTGTTCTATCAAGTACAGACATCAAGTACGTAAAATGGCTAGGGCTAGGCTCAAGCGTGCTATTCTTGGCATTGATCGCCCTCCTATGGGGGATGAGCGGCGCAGGTGCCGGCGGTCTTGCCGCAAGCCTGAGCCATATTGGTGGCTACTTCGCCAACCTCCCCAAGTTCACAAGCCCGCTAACGGATTACCACGCCTTCTACCTGTTCTGGTGGTTTGCCTGGAGCATCATGATCGGCCAATTCGTTGCCAGATTTGTCGGCGGATTGCGCGCCTATCAGCTCCTGATCGCCCTTCTGGTGATACCCTCTATCCCCATCGCACTCTGGTTCTCAGTCCTTTATATCTATCATTCAGATGGCCTAGAACTGTCTGGCGCACTCCAGCTCAGCATGGTGGTTGTAGGGATAATTTTCGTCGTGAATTCTCTGGATTCCCTTACCCGTCTCTACTCCGAAAGCCTCGGGCTTACGGTCAAGCGCCTTGGGGGAAAAGGATATGTGGTGACGCACTGGGCGCTGCTATTTGGATTGATCCTATTATACCAGTTTACCCCTCTCAAGATTGAGTGGATTGGCCTGGTTGTGATCGGCCTCTATTGCGCGATCTATGGACTGGTCTTTATGAAACGCGACGCGCTTAGAAATTCACTTCCCGAAACAGGCCCGGCACCATGACAAAACCATATGATTACATCATTGTCGGCGCAGGTTCTGCCGGGTGCGTACTCGCAAATCGGCTCTCAGCATCCGGTGAGCATTCTGTCTTGCTGCTTGAGGCGGGAGGCAGCGACAAGAATATTCTAATTGAGATGCCAACCGCACTTTCATATCCGATGGCATCCAAGACCTATAATTGGGGCTATGATTCCGACCCTGAGCCATATGCGAATAGTCGGCGGATCACTTGCCCGCGCGGCAAAGGTTTAGGTGGCACATCATCGATCAACGGGATGGTCTATGTACGCGGACATGCCTGTGACTTTCAGGAGTGGGAAGACCATGGCGCAAGCGGTTGGGGTTATGCGAATTGCCTGCCGTATTTCAAACGCGCTGAGACTTGGCAGAATGGGGAAGATACATATCGCGGCGGCTCTGGCCCACTCGGGGTTTCTGGGGGCAATAATATGGCAAAGAACCCCCTCTACCAAGCGTTTATCGATGCTGGTGAAGACGCCGGATATCCGACAACTGACGACTATAATGGTTATCGCGGTGAAGGCTTCGGTCAGATGCATATGACCGTTGCTGGCGGTATTCGGTCCTCAACATCTCGGGCATACCTGCGACCCGTCCTAAAACGCTCAAATCTGACCGTGATGAAAAAGGTGCTGGTGGATAAACTGATCTTTGAGGGCAAACGCGTTGTCGGCGTATCTGCCACTCATAAGGGACAGCAGATTGAGCTGAGCGCGGAGAAGGAAGTCATCCTCTCGGCGGGAGCAATTGCCTCTCCGATGATCTTGCAACGATCTGGTATTGGGCCCGAAGCGCTCTTAACAGAACTCGGTATTCCATCGCATCATGTGCTGCCCGGAGTTGGACAAAACCTGCAAGATCACCTCGAAGTCTATTTTCAGTTTCACTGTAAGCAGCCGGTCAGTCTCAACAATAAGCTTGGGCTGTTCAGCAAGTTCCTGATTGGCGCGCAATGGGTGCTCTTCAAATCTGGCCTTGGCGCAACCAATCACTTTGAGTCTTGCGCCTTTATTCGTTCTGACGCGGGACGCAAATCGCCAGACATTCAGTATCATTTCTTACCTGCAGCGATGCGCTATGATGGGACGCCCTCCATCAAGGGACACGGCTTTCAAGTGCATGTGGGACCGAATAAACCCAAAAGCCGTGGGCGAGTTCAAGTTACGTCAGCTGATCCAACCGCTGATCCCAGCATCCTGTTTAACTACCTACAGCACGAAGATGATGTCGCCGCTTGGCGCCAATGCATCCGCCTGACGCGGGAAATCATAGCCCAGCCAGCTATGGACACCTTTCGCGGAGATGAAATTCAACCGGGAATCGACGTTACTTCAGACGAGGCAATCGACGCCTGGATTCGCGAGAATATTGAAAGCGCGTATCACCCATGCGGCACGGCTCGTATGGGCCAAGCTGATGACCAAGCTGCTGTTGTTGATACAGACTGTAAGGTTATTGGTCTGGAAGGTGTACGCGTTATTGATGCCTCTATCTTTCCAACAGTGCCTTATGGGAACATCAACGCACCAACAATCATGGTGGCCGAAAAAGCAGCAGATATCATTCTCGGCAAAGCGGCTTTACCTCCAATAGATACGCCTGTCTGGATTGATGAGAACTGGCAGACGCAGCAACGGCTCAGACCTCCCCAGCGCTAAAACCGTGTCTGGCCAGATCAGACTTAGGCACGTCCACCCGGACCAGAAATTTGCTTTGAAGCAATTCATGAACTGTAAGCTGGACATCTCAGTCGCAAACGCCTTCAGCGAAATTCCGACATAAAGCGTAAATCAGACTTTATCCAAAAGCCCATGCCCCTGAGACGCGAAGGTCCAGCAACCAAAGACTACCACAAGGCTGTTTTATATAACATTTCTGGAGAAAAGGCCTTCAAGAAATGGCGCGAGTGACGCGCCTCGAAATC
>CAZGVG010000016.1:0-36748 GCA_964528975.1 uncultured Hyphomonas sp. | reverse complement strand
GCGCGCCAACAACAACCACACCTGCCATATTTCAACTCCTCTGGCGGAACCCGCGCCAATGACCCTTTTTGGCGCGCAAAAGCAAGAGGCTGACTGGTCTTTCGGGGCGTGATAATTGAATGAAATTTGATAGATTGGTTTATCCGTATCCAAATGATCTTGGATTACACTAGTTTGGATGAGAGTTCTGAAGTTTTCACAAATCCCAGCTTGGGCGCGCATGTCCGCTGCCTTTCTAGGGGCAGGGCTTTGTGTATCGCAACCCTCATTGGGCGATGTAACGGACAATCCAAATTTTGATATCAGCGGTTTGGTTGTGGTCTGGGGCGCTGACAGTGCCAATGGCACGCCAATTGTTTCTGACTTGATCTTTGAGCAAGGCGCGGTAGCGAACGACTTGATTACAGGTGATGTCCATACGGTTGTAACAGGAACGCTCGACGCGCTTGATGAGAGCTTTTCTGATGGAACCGGAGCGACGCTGCGTATTCAGCGCGTGCAGGGCGGACCTAATCAGGATACACGCCAAGGCGATCGGTTCACGACCGCTGACGATGTTCTAAATCCTTTTGGACTACGGGCTAATACAGATGTGCGGACGATCCGGTCTGATATTCTGAGCAGTTTCTATGTTGCATCCAATAAAGCCTTTAACATTGATGTCGGGGCTAGCAGTGCTGGCGATCCAGCGGACCTGAACCTGATCCGTTTGCGCATGCGGATGACGCAAAGTTCGACCGATGATGGCTTGTCTTTTGGAACAGCAGCGCAATTGCCTCATACGGGCAATACAAACAGGTCCGGCGTGCAGTGGGGCGGCTATCGCCGTTTGTCGAACCTGACGACCAATCGCGATATCTTCCGGGGCAATCGTAAGACGGCGGCGAGCGAAGGTTCGATTGCGGACCAGTCGGTGCGCTTTGACCTCGATTATCGCTGGAACACCGGTAATATTGACCTCAGCGAAGGCACGTTCGATGTCGAAGCCGAGGTCGTTTATACGGTCTATATCCCGTAATCAGTGAAAAATAGCAGGCTTTTCGGCTTCAAACCGCGCTGTTGCCCGCGCGATTGAGGCTTGTTGATCTATTGGCGCCAGACCATAGGTCTGTTCGCGCAGGAAGTTCATCAAATCGTGGCGCTTACCAGCCCCCGCAAGTGTTTCCGGCCCGATCGTTTCGCCAATATGCATCGGCATTGCGGTTCCGATTCGGCGCTTGACCTCCCTGAAAATCAGGGCGAGCCGCAGCTCAATCGACATATGGCTGGCCCATTGGAAAAGGCGTGAATTCTGGCCCTCAAAGAAGACGGGCGTGACGCTGGCATTGCTGCGTGTGATCAGCTTGGCCGTAAAGGGCTTCCAAGTGTCATCGACCGCTGATTTGCTGAATGGGGTGGGCGAGGTCGAGACACCGCCAGCGGGGAAAACGATGATGCACTCTCCGGCTTTCAGCCGCTCCAGGCTCTCAGCGCGGGTGGCGATATTGGTTGCGCGGGCTTCCTTGGTGTTTGCAAAGTCAATCGGCAGCAGCCATTCGCGGGCCTCTGGCGCGCCATCAAGGACAGCATTTGTCAGGACTTTGAAATCCGGGCGGCGCAGAGAGATGAGCCACGAAATCAGCAAGCCATCGAGAACCCCAAACGGATGATTGGCCACAACAACCAGCGGTCCGGTGGCCGGGATTTGGGCCAGACGGCCTGTATTCATTTGAACATCAAGGTCCAAAAGCTTCACAGCGGCTGCGAAGAATGGCTCATCTGCGAGGTCGGCGCGATATTGCTCATAAAGGCGTTGCAGACGCGGTTGGCCTGAGAGCTTTTCAATCGCGCGCACCATGCCCCGCTTCAGAGGATGGTCAAAATAAGCCGCATAAGAGAGCTTCGGCGCGTCCGTCATTGAGGAACTTTGGCCTCATTTTACAAAACTGACAAGAAACGAGGTCAGTCCTTCATCAGGCCTGCGGCCTTTAGGGTCTTCCCAGCACGGATGACACGGGCCAGTTTATCCTCTGAAGATCGGTCGCCGCCATTTGAATCCGGATGGAAACGGCGGACATATTCAGCGTAGCGCGCGCGAACTTCAGGTGACTTGGCGTCGGCGTCGAGATCAAGTTCAGCCAGCGCCTTTTTGGCAACACCTGTGGCTGAACGGTTAGCCCGGCGATGCTCCTTGGCGGCTTCTGCGTCATCAAAGAACTCAGAGCCTTTCCAGTTGCGAGCATCATGTGATTTGCCAGACTTATTGCCGCCCATCGGGCCAGCGCCCATTTTCCAAGTCTGCTTGAAGCCATATCGCGCGTTTTCATTAAACGCTTTCAGCTGCTCATCCGTCATCGTATCGAAGAAGTTGAAGCTGCGATTATACTCAGCAGCATGCCGCTGGCAGAACCAGTGCTTACCATCACCAAACCTCATAGGGGCTGGATACTTGCCTTCCAGATCACATCCGGGATGCTCGCATATGCGTGTTTCTTGCGCCTTTGCACGAGAAGTCTCGTCCTTTGGCGGTTTCACCCTTATATCGGTGAACTTGGGGCGGTATTCGTATCCATCACTCATGAGCGGCACACCATAGCTGCTTCGGGTTAAAGAGGCTAGAACTTATGACCAGAGAAACCAGAATTCTTGACAGTTTGGAACGTGCGTTTGCGCCAATCGAACTTCAAGTGACCGATGACAGCGCCAAACATGTCGGTCATGCAGGGGCTCAACCGGGCGGCGAAACACATTATAATGTGCATATTGTCGCCGAGGCTTTCATTGGCCAGTCGCGGGTTGCCATGCAAAGAGCCATCATGGCGGCGCTTCAGGCTGAATTTGATAGCGGCCTGCATGCGCTTGCGATCAAGGCCAGCGCGCCAAAAGCTGCTGGCGAGTGCACCCGATAGGCTTTGGTTAAGGCCTCTGCGATACGTTATCCATGATCGGAGAGTGTCATGGCAGCGCTTCAAAACCAAAACGATACGACTCAAAGTGGACGGACAACTGTTCGGATTGCTGCGACGCCAGACCAGACCTGGGCGCTTGACGCCGACTATTTATATGACCGCCTTGAAGTTCTGAAGCCGCTTGGCTCGCACTATGTCAATCGGATCTGGATGCTGGATTTAATCTCTGATCTGCTTTTGGTGGCTGCCGTTCTGAGCACATTCTTCATTGCTTGGTGGACCTGCATCCCTCTGGTTGGGTTTGCCTGTTTGCAGCGTGTGGCTAATCGCCGGATGGCCGGAGAGCTGGCTGGAAAAGCGGCGCAAGAATCCACCGATGCGTTTCTCTATCTCTATAATACCGGGGCGTTATGGCTGGAGCGGCCTACCAATCCTGCATCGGACCCGGCACGCCGTCCTCGGTTCCGCTAGCTTTACGCGCCATCATTCGGCGCAGGGGCTTGAACCTGGACGCAGCAAGCAGGCCAAGGGTGCGCAGCGGTTTCGTGAGGGTAAGATCATTTGAGAACAATCGATCAATTCCATCCAAAGCCAGAGCCGTGCTGACGGCATCGAAATGCCGAGCGCCCTTATAGGCTTCGAGCATTTGCGGTGAACCGATTTCCCCGCCCGTTCGCACCGTGTCTTTGGCAAGCTCGATCAATGCGGCAACATCGCGAAAGCCCTGATTGAGGCCTTGACCCGCGAGTGGATTTACCCGGCGGGCCGCATCGCCCACCAGCGCACTGCGCGGACCTGTGATCTCTGCTGCGATCTGTAGAATAAGCGGATAAGACCCGGCTTGCCCCTCAATTTGCATCGGGCCAGCAAAGTCTGCGAACCGGGCGTTTAATTCTGCCTCGGCATCTTTAACAGGTAGGTGAGCCAGCGTTTCAGCAGCTCCTCTCTTCATATACCATGCAAGATTGGCCCGGTCGCCTTGCAAGGGAAGCGTTGCAAATGGGCCTTCAGGGGTAAACAATTGGCGGGCAATGCCATTATGGGGCCGTGCCAGTTTGACGTTCGCGGTGAACACTGACTTGCCATAGTCGCGGCCCTCAGTCTTGATGCCGAGCGCGTGCCGGACCGGCGACTTCATGCCATCCGCGCCGATGAGTAGGCGCGTCTCTATTGTCTTGCCGCTACTAAGCTGCACTGTGCAGCGCCCTTCACTTTGTTCGAGGTTTTCGAAACGGTCCGGGGCAATCTGAGTTAGCGAAGGCGCGGCCCGCATGGCTGTGTCCAGAGCGGCCTGAAGCGGTTCTGCCCGGACCATATAGCCGAGCGGCTCATCTGGCGCGGCGCTATCAAGATCGTCTTCTGTAAACAAAACGGAGGGTCGGCCGAACCAGTGCGTACCCCCATCGACCGCCTCAAGCCCATGCAGCGGTTCGCTATCGGTTTTCAGCGCGCTGGTCAGTCCAATGGACTGGAGCAAGCGCCAGCTGCCTGTCACCACAGCAAAGTTGCGGCCATCTGCGGCTTTGTCTGACTTTGGATCGCGGGCATCCACGATGGTCACATCAAGACCTGCCTGCGCCAGACCCAAAGCCAGCGACGCGCCAGTTGGGCCTGCGCCAATGATTACAACATCCTGAATGCGATCTGCCATGCGTCAGACTTAGGATTTCGGAGCCAGCGGGTCCATGCCTGACAGACAAACGGGCGTTTGGGTCGCAGTCTGCCTGAATTTTGGTCAGGCTGCTTTCGGGTGGGCAGTCACATCTTATTAACTCTGGTGTAATCTTGGGCAGGACGCTTCTGTCACCCAGTAAATCAACCAAAGCTGCGGGAGTGCGGGTATGAAACTATGGATGACAAGAGCAATGCGGGGGGCAATGATGCTCCCGGTTGCCGGACTGGCAGGGCTAGCGGCCTTCGCTCAGGATGCAGAAGAGGTTTTGCCTCTTACAGGCGATCAGGCGATGGCGATCAGCGCTTATGTCGATAATAGCTACCTGTTCCTGATTGGCGGTTTGATCGTTATGTTCATGGCAGCGGGTTTCCTCTGTCTTGAGGCGGGTCTGGTGCGCTCCAAGAACGCGTCCATGCAGTCTTTGAAGAATGTCGCGCTGTTCTCAGTCGCCGGTTTGATGTTCTGGTTGGTTGGTTACCACATGGTCTATCCGAACGTGGATTTCCTTTTCCCGGACGGTGCGCCTGACGATGCCACCGGCTTTATGCTGGGCGGCTGGCTCAGCATGACGCCAGTGCCTTGGGCGCCATCTGCGGGTGAAGCTGCTTTAGACGGATATGCGGCAAGCTCTGACTGGTTCTTCCAAATGGTGTTTGTTGCGACCTGTGCCTCGATTGTGTCGGGTACAGTTGCTGAGCGCGTTAAGCTCTCGTCATTCCTGATCTTCACAGCCGTTCTGACGGCCTTTATCTACCCAATCGTTGCCGGTTGGCAGTGGGGCGGCGGCGCACTTGCAGACATGGGTTTCTATGACTTTGCAGGATCAACTCTGGTTCACTCAACAGGTGGCTGGGCTGCACTGATGGGCGCGATCATTATCGGACCGCGCGCTGGCAAGTATTTTGGCGACAAAGTGAACCCGATGCCAGGGTCCAACATCCCGCTTGCGGCACTTGGTACATTCATTCTGTGGTTCGGTTGGTTCGGCTTTAATGGCGCGTCACAACTGGCAGCCGGTACAGTCGGTGACATCGAAGCTGTCTCGAAAATCTTCGCAAATACAAACATGGCGGCCGTTGGCGGCGTCTTGGCGGCGATGGGCCTCACAGCCATCCTGTACAAGGGCAAGGTTGATCCAACTATGGCATTCAACGGTGCGATCGGTGGACTGGTCTCCATCACGGCTGGTCCGCTTGACCCAAGCATGCTGACCTCTGTTCTGATCGGTGCTGTTGGCGGTGTCCTCGTCGTGATCACCATTCCGCTACTCGACAAGCTGAAAATTGACGATGTTGTGGGCGCGATCCCGGCTCACTTGGTCTGCGGTATCTGGGGCACAATGATTGTGCCGCTCAGCTCACCAACAGAGTCCAACTATCTGACACAGGGCATTGGTGTCCTTGCAACAGCGGTGTTCGTCTGTGTTGCAGCTGGCATCCTATGGATGCTGCTCAAGCTGACCATCGGTGTTCGTGTCAGCGAGGAAGAAGAACAGCTTGGTCTCGACCGGGCGGATACAGGCGTCGAAGCCTATCCAGAGTTCGCTTCCTAAACCAGTTTGCTGGCGCCGGGAGATCTGGCGCCAGCGAAACTCGCTTCCTCTTTAGGAAGCGTTTCCTCCCGACTTACCCCCGGCGCCTTGCGTCCGGGGGTTTCTTTTTTGGGTATTTTCATGACCGTTAGCGCCGCTTTAAGGCCGTCTTGGTAATTTCATTCTTATACCAGAACATCCGCTGGTTTTCGGAGTGTAGATTATGGCTAACAGTATCGCAGAAGCGCCCCCCATGCGGGAGGTCTCAGACCCGGTATGGCGCATCCTTTCGGGTACGGCTGCCTTCGCGCTGGGCGTGTTTATCTGCGGCAGCGTCGGGTCATATAACCCTGCTGATCCAAGCTGGAATGTTGCTGCGCATCAGGATGTCCAGAACCTGTTTGGTTCAGGTGGCGCGGCCTTTGCCGATTTAATGCGCCAATTGCTCGGCTGGTCATCCTGGGTTGCTGGACTTGCTTTGATGATTGGCGGCGCGATGCGCGCTGTTCTGATCGGGGCGCCGCGGGTGCGTCGCTGGCTCATCGGCATACTGTTCGTACCCTTATCGGCGGCTTGTTTTGCGTCCTGGCCGGTTCCAACCTCTTGGCCGCTTAGGGCTGGATTGGGCGGGATGATCGGCGATGGGCTGCACGATTTAGCCGCGATGCCGTTCAAGGCGTTGCTTTTGCCAATGCCTGATCTTTTGTCTGGATTAGTTATGGGCGGGCTGGCGCTCTTGTGTGCCTTTGCTGCGCTAGGGTTCCGTCGCAGTGATGCGCAGTTGCTGCAAATCGCAGCGGCCAAATCTAGCGCGCGTGCAGCGCGTCAAGCTAAAGGCCTCGGCGGTTTGTTTGGAGGTTTCGGCCTTCGCAAGTCAGGCGCCGGAAGACCAGAAGACTATGGCTTGCAGCCAAGTGATTTCTTTGGCGCAAAACGTGAGGCTGGCGCAGCGCAAGATGAGACCCGGATCGAGTTTGCTCAAAGTGATGATGAGATTTTTGCTGAAGAGGCTGCCATTGAGGTGCCTCAAGCGGCGGCCCGCGCAGCGCCGCAGGTTGCCCCGCAAAAACCCGCTGCAAAACCGCAACCGCGTATCAAGCGCCCGCGCAAGGCGAGGGGGGCTAAAGTGCCGCCAATTGACCTGCTGCAACTGCCTGAGACCCGTACCAATAATGTCGATGAAGAAGCCTTGCTCGGCAAAGCCAATCGCCTTGCCGAAGTGCTGCGCGAGTTTGGCGTTCGTGGCCGCATTCGTGAAGTTCGCCCCGGCCCGGTGGTTACACTGTTTGAGCTGGAGCCTGCAGCGGGTGTTAAATCAGCGCGCGTGATCTCTCTGGCCGACGATGTTGCCCGTTCAATGAGTGCCGTCTCGGCCCGGATTGCCGTTGTGCCCGGCAAGAATGCGATCGGGATCGAACTGCCGAATGAAGAGCGCCAGACGGTTTATCTGCGCTCCCTGCTGGATCATGATACTTATAAAAAGACCAAGGCGGCGCTTCCGATGGCGCTGGGTGAGGATATTGGCGGCGCGCCAACCGTGGTCGAGCTGGCCAAGATGCCTCACTTGCTGATCGCGGGTACGACCGGCTCAGGTAAGTCGGTTGGCGTCAACGCGATGATCTTGTCGCTGATCTTCAAACTGCCACCGGAAGAATGTCGTTTCATTTTCATTGACCCGAAAATGCTGGAACTTAGCATTTATGAAGGCATCCCGCACCTGCTCAGCCCGGTTGTAACAGACCCCAAAAAGGCCGTGCTGGCGCTGCAATGGGCCGTGCGCGAAATGGAAATGCGCTATGAGCTGATGTCAAAGGCGGGTGTCCGCAACCTGGCAGGCTTTAACAAAAAGGCCGCTGAGTATCGCAAAAGCGGCCAGCATATGACCCGTAAGGTCCAGACCGGGTTTGATGATCGCGGCAAGCCGCAATACGAAACCGAAATTCTGCCGTTGGAGCATATTCCGAACCTTGTCATCGTCGTTGATGAGATGGCTGACCTGATGATGGTTGCGGGCAAAGAGATTGAAGGCTGTATTCAGCGCCTTGCCCAGATGGCGCGTGCGGCGGGGATTCACCTGATCACAGCGACGCAGCGTCCATCTGTCGACGTGATTACCGGAACAATCAAAGCCAACTTCCCAACCCGGATTTCCTATATGGTGACGACGAAGATCGACTCGCGTACGATCCTTGGAGAGCAGGGCGCTGAGCAACTGCTCGGTATGGGCGACCTTCTCTATCAGGCCGCAGGTGTGAAAACCAAACGTTGCCACGGACCTTTCGTCTCGGATGAAGAAGTACAGGCGGTTGTTGACTGGCTGCGCGAGAATGGCGGCGAGCCTGATTATAATCCGGGCGTGCTGGAAGAGCCTGAAGAAGGTACAGGTAGCGCCATCATGGATGCAATGCTTGGTACATCCACCGGCGATAAGGATGAAGATCTTTACGCGCAGGCCATGGCCGTTGTGTTGCGCGATAAGCGAGCCTCAACCAGCTATATCCAACGCCGTTTGAAGGTTGGATACAATAAGGCGGCAACACTGATCGAGCGGCTCGAGGAAGAGGGTGTCATTTCAGCGCCGAACCATGCCGGGAAGCGCACCATCCTGAAGAAACCTGACGAGGAATAGAGCTTTAGCTCTCTTCCTTGATCTTTTCATGTAGCCAGGCGGCGTGGCGCGGGGCCTTCTTGGTCTGGCTCCACTCTTCGAGCATGTCCGGGGCCACACGCTTTAGCTCGGCCATTTGCTCAGGCGTTCCAATATTGCACGCAAGCTCGAGGCGATGACCGTTCGGGTCAAAGAAATAGATCGATTTGAAAATGCCATGATGGGTTGGGCCAAGTACGTCTAAGCCCATATCCTCAGCGCGAGATTTCGCGGCGTGCAATTCTTCCATAGAGCCAATCTTGAACGCAATATGTTGCACCCATTGCGGGGTGTTTTCATCGCGGCCCATACCCGGTTGCTCTGGCAGCTCAAAGAAGGCGAGGACATTGCCATTCCCGGCATCGAGGAAGATGTGCATATAGGGGTCATAAGCTCCAGTGGAGGGCACGTGATCTTCGGCAATCGCGAGCTGAAACTCCATTCCGAGAACGTCCCGGTAAAACTCGACCGTCTCTTTGGCATCCTTGCAGCGATAGGCGACGTGGTGCACGCCTTGAAGGTTTGGAGCATCGATCATTTGGAAGATCCTTTTCCAGCTAGTCTTTCAATAATTAACCCAATTGGCAGCAAGACAAGGGCGATCACAAAGGCAAGCTTGACGCTTGAGACATGTGGGCCGTTTTCAGATGTCACCTTAATGGCAACTGCTATTGCAGATGCGCTCAGCAACACGACAGCAAGCGTGATGGGGCGTAACTGTTTCAGAAGACGCCTCAAGCGTCTTCCTCAACTTTCAAAACACCGCGCTCAACCTGATCACGTTCGATACTTTCGAATAAGGCTTTGAAGTTACCTTCGCCGAAGCCGTCTTTGTAGTCGCCGACACGTTGGATAAACTCAAAGAAGACCGGGCCGATGCGGGGTTCAGCGAAGATTTGCAAGAGAAGGCGCGGGTTGCCGCCTTCGGTTGTGCCGTCCAGCAGGATGCCGCGTTGCTGTAAGCCACCCACGTCGCGGCCATGGCCGGGGAGGCGCCCATCGAGCATCTTGTAATAGGTCTCGGGCGGCGCAGTCATGAACGGCACGCCTTTGGCTTTGAGGCGATCCCAGCAGGCGACCAGATCGTCACAGATCAGGGCGATATGTTGAATGCCCTCGCCATTGTATTCCCGCAAGAACTCTTCGATTTGCCCTTTGCCGCCTTCACCCTCTTCGTTAAGCGGGATGCGAATTTTACCGTCTGGCGCTGTTAACGCCTTTGAGGTGAGGCCTGTGTATTCACCCTTGATGTCGAAATAGCGGATTTCCTGAAAGTTGAAGAGCTTCTCATAAAAGTCCGCCCAATAGGCCATGCGCCCGCCATACACATTATGCGTCAGGTGGTCGATAATATCAAAGCCGCAGCCTTCAGGGTAGCGATCGATACCGGGCAGGTACTCAAAATCGATATCATAAATGTTGAGGTCGCTTTCTGCTTCGCCATAGCGATCAATCAAGTAAATGATCGAGTTTCCAATGCCGCGAATGCCGGGAATGTGCAGCTCCATCGGCCCCGGCTCATTCGCAACAGGTTCGGCGCCTTGGTCCAGTAAATGTGCATAGGCCGCGCGCGCGTCGCGGACCCGAAACCCCATACCGCAGGCGCTCGGGCCATGCTCTCTCGCAAAGTACCAGGCGGCAGAGTTTGGCTCATAATTGGTGATCAGATTGATGCCGCCCTGGCGCCAAAGCTCAACCTGTTTGGAGCGGTGGCGAGCGATCTTCACAAAGCCCATGGTTTCGAAAACAGGTTCTAGTTGACCGGGTTCAGGAGCTGAAAACTCAATGAATTCAAACCCATCAAGGCCTGCGGGATTATCGAACAGATCAGCCATACTCGTCTCCTGGATTTAATAGTTGCAAATGTAACTAATATGGGATCTTTTTTCAAGCTTTAAGAATATACACAAAAACAAGGTGCTTATGGTATCAAGAGGTACGAATAGGAGACTTACCTGTGCCGGATCGCTCTGCTCTTAGCCTTGATGGCTTCCTGCCCTACCGCTTGTCTGTTCTGTCTAACGCTGTTTCCCGGCGCATCGCGGATATCTATGAACGCGAGTTTGATCTCTCTGTCTGGCAATGGCGGATCATGGCTGTGCTCGGGGAGCATGGCGGTCTGACCAGCACTGAAGTGGCGCAGCGCACTTTGATGGATAAACCTACGGTCAGCCGGGCAGCCGCAAGCTTGATCGAACGCGGCATTCTGAGCCGTGAAACGGACGCTAAAGACCGTCGCCGCGCGCCGATGACCCTAACAACTGAAGGCGCTGCGATCTATGCCGCTGTGATCCCGCGCGCCCTCGAATGTGAGCAAGAGCTGCTTGATGCGTTAAGTGCAGAAGATGCTGCCACGCTGCATCGCTTACTAACGCGGTTGGCTTCGGTGACGTCACCCGATATGCCACTTTGGAAGGATAACTAGGGGACCCTATGTCAAACGCGATTATCGATGCTGTTTTTGCAGGTTTAACAGCAAAGCGCCCTGAGTTTTCGAGCGCTGCTGAGACCTGGCGTAAGACGCTGGAGCCTGCGTTGGCTGAGCGTGAGAGTGAGCGCCTGAGAACGATCCGAACCGCGCGTAAGCGGACGATCTGGACGGCGCTGGTTGTGGGTGTGATCACGCTTGTCTTGATTATTCTCTTTATGAGCGGTGATTTTATTCTGTTTGGTATTTTTGGCGGGGTTGCTGTGACTGCGATTGCCAGCGCTGTCGCCTGGATCCCACTTTTTGCGATGAAGTCAGAGACCAAGCAGCTTGTGGTAGGGTCAGCCGCGGAGGCGTTTGGGTTCAAGTATGACACGCTGCACCCTGATATGGGCGGTGTATCGGATTGGAAATCTGCTGGGGAATGGATGAAGGCCCAGTCCTCAGCTCAAGCAGCTGGGAGCCTGTTCAAGAAAGGCGTGAGCGGCAGCGATGCGCCGCCAACGCCGGCATTTGAAACGCTTGCTCAAGCACGCCTGATGCCTGGCTATGATGACCGTAAGTTTGAAGATCTAATTGAGGGCGACCGCGCCGAGACGCATTTCTCTCTGGTCGAGTGCAAACTAACCGAGGAACAAGGATCGGGTAAGAACCGACGCACGGTGACAACCTTTCAGGGCCTGTTATTTCATATCCAATACCCGGATCGCTTTCTGGGGCGCACCCTGATTGCGCGGCAAGGCTGGTCCAAGGGTTGGTTTGGGGGTGATAAATCCCTGCAAAAAGTCGATCTGGTTGCGAAAGAGCTGGAAGATAATTTCACGATCTATTCCAATGATCAGGTTGAGGCGCGCGCCTTGCTGACCCCAGACCGGATGGAGCGGCTGATCGCCCTGGAGCGTCACTTTAAGGGCGGGAAGCTGCGCGGGATTTTCGAAGGCGATCATCTGACACTGGCTTTGGAGGCGAAAGATCAATTCGAAGCCGGCTCAATCTGGAAACCGCTCGTCGATCCGCAGCGCTTCATCAGCGCGCTAACAGAGATTGGTCTTGTCTGTGATGTCATCGATGGTTTTCTAACCCGCGAGTGGGTCAAGGATAAGCTCTAAGGCCAGCCCAGCTCACACCTGAATGAGCCGTATTTTTTGCAGGGATTTCAGGCCTTGCGGTCCACTTGTATGAAATTTGCAAGGTTTGCCTAAGCTGGTTTTGACTCTGATGTGCGAGATCAAACCGATAGTGACGGGAAGTTAGGCATGGCAGATGGCCTTGTGCAGCAAAAAGTGTATGGGACCTCCCTTTCGCTGGGCGAGGACACAGCCGAAGAGCAGCTAGAATCCCATATCGCAAAAGCCGCAGCCCAGCTTGAAGAGGCAGCTTTGCCGCCGCAACGGCTGCCGTTTGGCGTTTATGGCCTGACCCGCCTTGTAAGATATGCTGACCTTGCCATCGCTATAGCAATATCCTGGTATTGCCTCAGCCTATCCGGGGCGACGATCCTGAGTGCGACAGTCTTTCAGATTTTGCCCTTTGTGATGCTGCCTGTTCTGCTGTCCTGGGGGCTTCGGACCGCTGGTGCCTATGAGTTTGGTTTTGGGAAGGGTGTGGTCAACCATATGGTTCGCACCACCAATGGAGCTGGCTTGGCGCTCCTGGTTTTGGCTGTTTCTGTCGCTTTTATTTATACTGCCGAAGCCGCCCGTTGGGTGATCTTGGCCGCGCTTGTCACCTGGCTCGCGACCTTGATTTTTCATGCCCATGCCATCGCGTTGATCAGAGGATTGGTGCGCCGTGGACGCCTGAGTGAGAATGTTGTGATTGTGGGGGCGACCCCGAATGCACAGAGACTCGTTGAACGCAATCACAAGACCAAAGAGCTGAACATTGTTGGTGTTTTTGATGACCGATTAGCGCGGGCCCCGATCTCAATTGCTGATGCGCCTCTGCTTGGCCAGTTAGATGATCTTCTCAATTGGGAGCGTCTGCCGGAGATTGACCGCATCATTGTGACGATTACCTCGGATGCCCGCGAACGAGTCCGCACCCTGATTGATCGGTTAAGGGTGTTGCCGCAGCGGGTCGTGCTCTTGCTTGATCTGGATGGATTTGATCCTGAAACTGAGAGTCTGGCGCAAATAGCGCGCTCCCCAGCGGCTTATGTTTCCGGCACGCCGCAAAACAATCGCCGGGCTATTGTGAAACAGCTCTCGGATATGGTGTTTGCCAGTCTGATGCTGGTGGCTTTCAGTCCTCTCTTTGCTATTCTTGCAGCTGCTATCAAAGTGGAGAGTAAAGGCCCTGTCTTCTTCAGGCAGCGCCGCCATGGCTTTAACAATCAGATTATCCGCGTGTGGAAATTTCGGTCGATGCGGGATGATCCGCAAGCTGCTGAAATGATGGGCCAGCAAACCCAGCCTGATGATCCAAGAGTGACGCGGATTGGGCGGTTTATTCGCCGTACTTCTCTTGATGAGTTGCCGCAGCTTTTGAATGTCCTGAAAGGCGAAATGTCGATCGTTGGGCCGCGTCCGCATGCGGTTGGGATGACGGCAGAGGAAATGTCTGTGCAAGGCATTGTGGGCGACTATGCACACCGCCACCGCGTGAAGCCTGGCATCACGGGATGGGCACAGATCAATGGCTCAAGAGGCCCGGTTCATACCAAGGACCTGGTCCGCGAGCGGGTCCGTCTGGATATGGAGTATGTAAACCGCTCGTCTTTCTGGTTTGATCTGTATATCATGCTGATGACCGCGCCGTGCTTGCTCGGCGATAAATCCAGACATCGGTAGGCTTATGACAGACCCCCGTTTGAGTGCGTTAACTGAACAGCCCTCCTCAACACAGCAAGAAGCAATACGTGTTGGTCGAACCGATCAGGGCGAGGACGTAGTGTCGAACGGCATTTCAGGTGAGGCGATACTCAGTATCTGTGTGCCGACCTGGAAAGATGGGGCGGATGCTTTGTTCGCCAGCCTGGTGCGCCTGGAGGGCGCGCAGCAATGCACTCTGCTAGTCTTTGATGATGGATCGGGCGACCCAGACCTGACCCGTCAGCTCGCCCGTCAGATTTTGCGCTATCCTGGGCCGGCAAGACTTATAACAGCGGACGAAAATACAGGGCGCAGTCACGCCCGCAATCGGTTACAGGCTTTGGCAGAAACGGATTGGGTGCTGTTCCTTGATGCGGATATGCGCCCGGATGATGATGATTTCCTGCTGCGCTATCTTGAGGCGGCAGAGGCTTCTGAGGCGCCAGCACTGATCCCCGGCGGCTTCAGCTTGAGACATGTGCTGCCCACGGATGAGACGCGCTTGCATGCGGCGCAGTCAGAGGCGTCTGAATGCGTCACAGCAGAAATACGCGCGAAAGAGCCAGGACGGTATGTTTTTACGTCCAATATTCTGGTGCATCATGATATCCTAGACGCCATCCAGTTTGATGATGGGTTCAAAGGCTGGGGCTGGGAAGATGTGGATTGGGGCCTGCAGATCGCGGATCAATATCCGATCCACCACATCGATAATCCGGCGACCCATCTGGGTCTGGACAGCGATGAGGTTTTACTGGGAAAGTATGGCGGCTCTGGGGAGAATTTTGCCTATGCGGTTTCCCGGCATCCGGAAGCTTTGAAGTCAACACCGCTGTATCGTTCAGCGCGGCTGATGCGAGCGGTCCCGGGGTCTGGTCTGCTCAAAGGTCTGTTTCGTCGTATTGCGCGCGCGCGGGTTTTGCCCCTGCGGCTGCGTTTGGCCGGGCTGAAACTGTACCGCGCGGTTGTTTATGGGGCGGCCCTGTGACGGCGGTCCTTGACCCTTCCAAGTATCGGCCAGACCGCTCTTTGCCTGCCAAAATTGGCCGACGGATGACCCAATGGCGCGCGGCACAGCCGATGCTTCATACGCCAGAGCAGGCGATTGTCAGCTTCACATTCGATGATTTTCCGAAAAGCGCTGTTGAACATGGGGCAAGTGCCCTTGAGGCGATTGGGGCGCTGGGCACTTTCTATGCCTGCACAGGCATGCTTGGTCATGAGAATATTATGGGCCAGCTGTATACTGCTGAAGATCTGGATCGCCTACGCTCAGCGGGCCATGAGATTGCTGCACACACCCAAACACATTTGGATTGCGGGCAGGTTAGCGCAGATACCGTGCGCGGCGAGATCACTGAGAACATTACCAATCTTAAAGCGCTGGTTCCAGATATAGAGGTTTCAGACTTTGCCTGGCCTTACGGAGAAACGACTTACAAAGCGAAGGCCTCGGTAGGTGATCTGGTGACAACCGGGCGCGGAATCCTGCCGGGGATTAACCGCAAAGGTTCGGACTTGATGCAGCTTCGATCTTGTGAACTGACACCGCAAGCCGCTACGATAAAACGCGCCAAGCAAGCCATTGAAAAAGCGGTGCTAATTG
Organism: uncultured Hyphomonas sp.; assembly: GCA_964528975.1. Lineage (GTDB taxonomy): Bacteria > Pseudomonadota > Alphaproteobacteria > Caulobacterales > Hyphomonadaceae > Henriciella. The sequence continues at coordinate 21,160 of CAZGVG010000016.1, read as the reverse complement.
GGGGGTGGGTGACAATTTTTACGCATGATATTCGCTCTGATCCAAGCCCGTTTGGAACAACGCCTGAGGCTTTCATGAGCTTGGCCAAGTTCGCCCGTGATAGCGGCGCGCGCATTTTGCCAATGCAGCAGGCCTTCCGCGCTTTGCAAAAAGAAGCCAGAGCGTAATGTCAGGCGCTGCGGTAACGGTCATTATTCCGACGTTTAATCGTCCTGAAGGATTGCTGGCCGCGGTCCAAAGTGTCTTTGCGCAGGCTTATTCGGAGCGCGGATTTAGTCTGGTCATTGTTGATAATGCCCCAGATGGCAGCGCCGAAGTGATGATTCAGAAGCTGCGCCAAGAATGCCCAGAGCACATTGAGTTTATAGCGTTGCACGAGCCGCAGTCAGGTGTTGCAAATGCCCGGAATATGGCGATGTCAGCGGTTCAAACTGATCTTGTGGCCTTTCTGGATGATGATCAGACCGCACCTGAAGGCTGGCTGGGCTTATTGCTGGAAAACCATTCCAGGTTTCCAGCAGCTGTCACATTTGGCCCGGTCCAGACCGTTTTACCAGATCATATCAGCAAGCACCGCGCGTACTATGAGCATTTTTTCGCGCGTGATCCGGGACTTGCCTCTGGATATACATCTGAATCCTATGGTTGCGGGAATGCCTTGATGGACTTTAGCCTGATCCCGGGCAGTGGGCCCTGGTTCGACACGGCCATGAACGAGATTGGCGGCGAAGATGATCTCTTATTTGAGCATATCCAGAACTCTGGAGGCCGATTTGCATGGTCCAGTGACGCGAAGGTTTTTGAGTATCCTCTCAGCAAACGGATCAATTTGACGTATACACTGCGGCGCGCGTTTTCGTATGGGCAAGGGCCCGTCACGACAGCGAGAATGGCATCTCCGCCGCGCCCATGGGACGTTTTGAAGTGGATGACGATCGGGCTGTGCAAAAGTGTTTGGCACGGCGTTCAGTGGGGCGCTTTGAGCCTTGTGCGCCACCCCAATCGTGCGTTTCAACTGGATAAAGCTTTACGTGGCGCTGCAAAGGTTTTGTGGTTCGTCGAGTTTGAGTTTTATGGTCAGGCAGCCATGAGCGAGAAATCGTCTCTGATGACCCTCTTCAAGCTGCGTCGCGGGGCAAAGTCCGTAGAGGCTGACGCTGACGAATTGGTGTAATCGCCAGCATGTTTCTGGGCCTGTTGGCAAGCTTTGCGGCAATCGCGCTATAGGTGAGCCAGGTGATAGAGTTTTGCTGCAAGGAAATGCTCTCTGACGCGCTGAACAGTAAGAATTGCAGACAGACCCCAAGCGCGAACAGACCTGTCCATGTGTCGATAGAGGACCGGACAGCGCGGACCAAAGTCATCAGAAAATCCAGCACCAGAAAACCCAACCCGATGAGGCCAAGGGCGACAGCAACCTCAAGCCACCCATTATGGGCCGTCGGAGCATCCCATTCGAGGACGTCTCTGACCCACTCACCCGGCCCGCTTCCGGGCGCCCAAAACGCCCCATAGCCATAGCCAAAAAGGGGTTTTTTACTGATAAAATCCATCAGCGTTGCCCAAATATCGGTGCGCCCGGTCAGGCTTGGATCACGGCCCAGCAAGCCAAAGACCAGCTCTGGGGCGAAGACCAGAAGCCCTAGAAAAACCCCGCCAAGAATCACGCCGAGCCATGTCGTCAGCAAGGCAATCCGAACCCCTTTCTTCATCCATGCGCCAATCAGCAGAACCCCAAAGCCGAGTAACATTCCAAGCAAAGAGGTCTTTGAGGTCGTCATCAGGATCAGAAAGACCGAGAGCAATAATGCAAACGTCCAGACACCGCGATATTGCTTGTCCATCAAGCAGAGAAAAGCGAACAATAAAGATGCTCTCGCCATATGTCCGCCAAGTTGGTTCTTCTCATAGTAAAAGCCTTTCCAGGCCCCAACATGCACTTCCTGCATCAGCCCAAATCCGGGAGCTAACAGGCTGGCCAGGAAGCTTGCGACAGCAAGGCTCAACCAAACCGCTCCGAATAGTCGCAGCATGGTTTGCCAGCGATAGCGCGTGCCCATGAAAAGCCCGGCCGCAGTGGTCATAATTACGGCAAGGCTGCGCCTCTGCGTCAGTCCAGAATCAATCGACCACAGAAAAGAGACAGCGGTTATAGCCAGCAAAGCCAGCATGAATGGCATGCGTAGGGCGGTTCGTGAAATATCACGGAGTTTCCAGACCATCGCCCCGAGAACAATCGCATAAACCGGGAGCCATAGCAGCCTCAGCAGCGCAGAGCCGTCTGCATTTGCATTCGAGGAGATCAGTCTTGGTAAGAAGCCCTCAGAGAAGAGGATCAGCAGAATGAAGAGAAGGCCAAGCTCAAAATAGCCAATGGCTTTAGGCTCAGGGGTTTGGCTTCTACCCGCTGAAGCGATCGAAGAATTTGGCATCTGCTCCAACTCTATTCATCGCAAGACCAATAACTTGCCCGCCATGGGCTTCAAGCTCCCGGCGAGCATTTGTAACATCTTCGGCTGAAGTTGAGTCAGAATTCACCACAATCACAACACCGTCCATCTGGCTGGCCATAGCCAAGGCAGCGGGGGAGCGCTCAAGCGAGGGCGCATCAGCAACGACCCAATCTGAGACTTTCCGAACAGCGGCCCACCAGGCCGGAGAGGTGCGGACTTGAACACGCTGCCCTTTGCTGAGACGCTCATTGCGAAAGCGCGTCACCATGAGGCGGGTTGCTTCAATATCATGGACGGTCAAAAGCTTGGTGTGCAGCCCCGCGTCTGTCTGAGGCAAAACCGCATAAATCGGTTTCTCATTGAGGCTGGCATCATACGCGCGGCCTGGGCGACCAATGCCTTTGGCAAAGCCGGTCTCAAAGCCCTTAAAGGCCGCGTTTCGGCGGATATCCAGATCTACAAGCCAGGCTGGCTTTTCAACCCGCCGGGCGGCGAGACAGGCAAAGCTCGCGGCCACACTGGTCGTGCCTTCGCCGTCACGTGCCGAAACAAACATCAGCGTGCGTGCACCTTCGGCGGTTGCCGAGATCCGTGACGCCGTGCGCCACACATTGCTAAGGTCAGAGCGAAGATCACGCATGCGAAGACAGGTCCAGTTCTTTCAAAAGGCACTATCATACTGATGGTTAATGGGGTTTTTACCCGCAGATATGTCTTCAGCGGTTATCGACGGCCGATCACGCCGAGAACAGGCAGGCCTGTTGTGCGCCGAAGGGAGCCCGGTGTTGAGAAGCCTTGCCGGGTAAAAGTGTAGAGCAGTCCAGCCACAAGGGCGGTAAATCCGGCAAGAAGCAGTGACAGGACCGCAACCGGGAATTTCAAACTGCTGCCCTTGATTGGAACTGTTGGAGGCTCAGTGATCTTCACACTCTCTGCGGCCTGAGCTGTGATCCCTGCGATGGCGCCCTCTTGTTGCTCACGCTCGGCAATTGCGCGGACATTGCTTTCCATCAGGTCGCGATTGCGTTGGAGTTCGCTCCAAATCGGCTCAAGCTGTGAAAAGCGCGTGAGTTTGGCTTCAATCTCGCCGAGTTGGCGCTCTAATTCGGCGCGCTGACCGCTTAAGGATTGTGCTTCGGCTTCCAGCGTATTCAGGCTGCTTTCCAGTGCCTGATAGGTTGGGTTTGGACCGCGGCGTGTCGTTCCAGCAAGGCCTGACTGAGCGGCGATAAAGGCTCTTAGGTCTTCTATCTGTTTGTCGATAGCTTGAACACGGCGGCTGTCTGGGGTGTAGCTGACAAGCGCTTGGTTACGTTCAATCTCCAGATCGCGCAGGCGCTCTGCACTTGTGTCTTCGACAAAAAGTTCAAGCTGGGCCGGCGTGCTTGCAAACTGCGTGCGTGTGGTCGCTAACTGGCCTTCAATTGCGCTGGTTCTTGCCCTGACCGTCGAAAGCTCACTCGATATGGCTGTGAACAGCCCCTGGGCGGTGGAGCGCTCGCTGCCGAAATCTCCGATATTATTGGTTCTAAGATAGTCACGTATCGCATCTTCAGCTTGCAGCAACTCGCCTTCAAACCGTTTGCGCTGGGCGGTTAACTGATCGACAGGGCGGCTGCCGAACAGCTCGGCTCGGCGATTGAGATAGGTTGCCATCAGAGCGGTCAGAACTTCGGCAGCAACCTCCGGGTCTTCATGTTTGAAGCCAACACTGATCACGTTGGAATTTGGTGCTGCGCTGGACCAGAAGTTCCGGCCAAAGCCTTGGACGCTTTTCTGGAAATACTCAAACTTTACCGCTTCAACCTGCTCTGGCGGTGTCTTTGCCAACTCTTCGGCCTGAGCTTCGGCAAGTTTTGGGTAAAGACGGTCCATGGGGAAACGGCTCAACGTGCGTTCTGCGACCAGCTTGGTGCGCAGGATTTCAAGCTCACCTTGGATAACTTGCTCAGTATCAGGGCCTTGGGCGAAATCGGGATTACTCAGGATTGAGCTGGACCGCACTTCATCGCCAGACGTGACATAAAGCGAAGAGCGCGACTCGTAAGACTTTGGCATCTGAAAAGCTGCATAAAGCCCTAATGCGAAAATCGGCAAGGCGATGAGCATCATGATCCACTTTGCCCGCCAGAGCTGCAAAATAAGATCAACGAAGCTAAGGCGTGGGCGCGCCGCCGCGTAACCGGAATCGGCTTCTATGACACCACTTGGGCCCCAGTCAGCAGTTTCGGCCATGTGTGTGGCTCCAGATCAGAGTTGCTACAATTCTCTCTACCCGCTTGATACTTCCTTAAACATTAACGAACAGTCTTAAGCGCACAGTCCAGAGACCGTTTTTGCCATGCTACGCCTGCCCAGCCTTCTTCTTTCAGTGCTGATTTTCAGCGCCTGCCAAACGCAGGAGCCTATGCAATCTGCAGTGTTCCCTGAAAAGGACTGGCGCCATGAAGATGGCGCTGACGCGCTGTATTTGCTTGCCCCGGGCGATGAGCTTGAAGTCATCGTGCATAGCGACCCGGAGCTGAGCCGAACCGTCACGATTGGACCGGATGGACGCTTTCGGATGCCTTATACAGGTCCGATTACGGCGTCTGCCAGAACTGTAGATGCCGTCGAAACAGCGGTGCAAGTTGCGATGGCGAGCGAGCTGAAAGACCCTGACATTGATATTTTGCTGACCGGGACGGCGTCACAGCGAATCTTTGTCGGTGGTGAGGTCAACACCCCGGGTATGCTTGATTTGCCTGGTCTAATTGATCCCTTGCAAGCCATCATTATGGCTGGCGGTGTGAACGATAATGGCCGTGCGCGAAGTGTTGTGTTGATGCGGCGCATGCCGGGCGGCGAGGTTCGGTCGGCTGTCTTTGATGTTAGAGCCGGGATTTATGATCCGCGCCTGGCTGAGTGGACACCGCTGCGACGGTTTGACGTGGTTTATGTCACGCGCAAACCGATCGCGGACCAGAACCTGTTCATACAGCAATATATTCGCAACGCGCTGCCGATTGATTTTTCGCTTTTCTATGATGTTGCGGGCGGAAACCGCTAAACAGCCCTTTTATCGCCGCTCTGATACCCTTATGCGGGAGAAGTCTTGAATCACAGGAGCTTCTGAACGCTATGGCTGACGCTGAAAACACGCTTGTAATGGAAACCTCAAAAGGCACGGTCAAGATTGACCTGCGCCCTGATCTTGCCCCCGGCCATGTTGCCCGGATCAAGGAATTAGCAGGGGAAGGCTTCTATGATGGCATTATCTTCCACCGCGTCATTGACGGTTTCATGGCGCAGGTTGGCTGCCCGGACGGTACCGGCATGGGCGGGTCTTCCAAGCCGAACCTGACGGCTGAGTTTAATGCTGAGCCGCACGTGCGCGGGATTTGTTCCATGGCGCGGACCAATCAGCCGAATACGGCTAATAGCCAGTTCTTTATCTGTTTGGATGATGCGGGTTTCCTCGACAATCAGTACACTGTCTGGGGCAAGGTTTCTGAAGGTATGGACGTGATTGACCAGATTCAGAAAGGTGAACCACCGCGCAATCCGGATTCAATTGTCTCGATGAAAGTCGCTACAGACATTTAGAAACCAGTAGACTTGTGCAAGGCTGAATAAATGGCGCAGGCAAAGACACGGAAACTCGGGACACGATGGGGCGGGCGCTTGCTTGGTTCGCGTATCGCGCGTCTGATCTTTGCCTCTAACCTTGCGGGTCTGATCGTTCTGATTATTGGCGCTATGGTGCTGAACGAGATGCGCGCCAGCTTTGTCGTTTCAAAAAAGCAGGACCTTGTCGGGCAAGCGCAATTGCTGACCAATCTGATCGGCGATGACGCAGCTTATGGCGAGCCTCAGCCCAGACTGGATGAAACGCTGTCACGTGATGTGCTGGCATCTCTGTCTTTGCCTGAAACCATGCGCGGCAAGATTTACCGCACCGATGCAAGCCTGATCGGGGACAGTTATTTCCTGTCAGATCGTGTGATCGTCGATAATTTGCCGCCGCTTCAGGACCCGCCGCCGGTTTCAGTCTGGAGTAAGGGCCTATCTGAATGGGCCGTCTCGGTGCTGAGTTCCTTTCGCCCGACAGACGGCAATGCGGTGCGAACGCAATCCTTTGAGGAGGAGTTTGCAGAGGCCATCTTGGGCAATGAGGCGGCAAGCCAGCGCTTTAATGACCGGGGACAACGTATCATTTCCGTCTCGGTGCCAATCCAGCGTGTGTCCGCGGTCATTGGCGTGCTGACGCTGGAATCGAATGATATTGATGCGATTATACGCGCTGAGCGGGCGGCTTTGATCCCATTTATTGCTGTCGCTATACTTGTGGCGCTAATCACATCGGCGCTTTTGACCATCGGCATCGCCAATCCGTTGCGGCGTTTATCGGCGGCGGCCGACGATATTCGAACCGGGTCGAGTAACAAGCTCGATCTGCCAAAGATCACCAAGCGCCATGATGAGATTGGCAATCTGGCCCAATCGGTTGAGGCGATGACCGCCGCTTTGTTCGAGCGCATCACAGCCAATGAGTCGTTTGCGGCTGATGTTGCGCATGAGTTGAAAAACCCGCTTACCTCTATCCGTTCTGCTGTTGAAACCGCTGAGATGGTTCAGGATGACCCGGTCGCGCGCGAGAAATTGCGCAAAGTGATTGCCAAGGATGTGCAACGACTTGATCGTTTGATCACTGATATTTCAAACGCGTCCCGCCTTGAGGCAGAGATCACCCGTATTCCGACCGAACGGCTGGATATCGGACGCTTCGTCAAGGAAGTTGTTTCAACCTATGAAGACCTTGGGCATCAGCGCGGGGTTAGCGTGGCCTTCAAGGATGCAACCATGGGGGCTGGGCTCTCGATTTGGGGCCGGGAAGGGCCGCTGGGTCAGGTTCTGCGAAACCTGATCGATAATGCCCGTTCTTTCTCGCCTGAAAATGGCGAGGTTCAGGTATTACTGCAGCAAGGCCGGATTGGCCCGCAAACGACCGCGCGTATCCTTGTGCAGGATAATGGCCCCGGCATTCCCGAGGACAAGTTCGAGAAGATTTTCGACCGCTTCTATACAGATCGCCCGGCTGGCGCGGCCTTCGGAAACAATTCTGGGCTGGGCCTCTCTATTGTTGCGCAAATCGTCACCACACATATGGGAACGGTAACCGCAGAGAACCGGGATGAGGGCGGCGCACGCTTTATAGTTGAAGTGCCTGCAACTTAGAGCTGCACTAAGTCTTAATGAGAATTGAACGCGCCTATTGAGAACGAAGCGCACTTGTGTTATACAATTTTGTCACAACACCATATACGAGCCATGCATTCTGTCGGCACTGAAGGGAATCCTCCCTGTCGGCATCATGGCTCGTGTGCGTAGAAGAAGAGGTTCCCCACATGGCAACAGATGCGGCAACAAAGCTAGATTTCGAAGCAGGTCAGAAAATTGTTTATCCTGCACACGGCGTTGGTACGGTTACCAGCATTGACCAGCAACAGGTCGCTGGCATGACATTGGAAGTCTATGTTGTCTCTTTTGACCAGGACAAAATGATCCTACGCGTTCCTACCAATCGCGCAATTGCGTCTGGTATGCGGGCGCTTGCAGGATCAAAGCTGGTTGAAGATGCTTTGAAGACACTTGGCGGCAAGGCCCGTATCAAGCGGACGATGTGGTCACGTCGGGCGCAGGAATATGAAGCCAAGATCAATTCAGGAGACCTGATTTCAATCGCCGAAGTTGTCCGCGATCTACACCGTCTCGAAGATCAGCCTGAGCAGTCTTACTCAGAGCGTCAGCTTTATGAGAGCGCGCTGGACCGGATGGCCCGTGAGCTTGCGGCGGTTGAGAGCATTGACCACGAGAAGGCGATGGATCGCCTTGCGGAATCGCTTGCAAAGAAGAAAGCTGCCTGAAAGGGTGACGCTGAAACAAGCGAGTAAATCTTAGTAAGAAGCCTCACCCATTTGGGTGGGGCTTTTTCTTTTAGGGCGCTAGGAAATATTTCAAGAAATTTTTTGATCCATCTCACGCGGTCTCGCGTAGACCTTACATAAACACGCTTTTAGCGGGTATGGAGATTGGATATGGCGACAGCGCAACCAGGTGGACCAGCCGACAGGCGTTTTGTGCGCAAGGCCATGAAGGCGCCTATGCTGGAAGCTGAGCATGAGCTAAATCTAGCCCGGCGCTGGCGTGACAATGATGATGAACGCGCCCTGCATGAACTGACCACGGCTTATATGCGGCTGGTGATTTCTATGGCGTCAAAGTTTCGGCATTACGGCCTGCCTTTGTCGGATCTTGTCCAGGAAGGCAATGTCGGCTTGATGCAAGCAGCAGCGCGGTTTGAGCCATCGCGCGAGGTTCGCTTTTCAACTTATGCGTCCTGGTGGATTCGCTCTTCAATACAGGATTATGTCCTGCGCAACTGGTCGATCGTGCGAACAGGTACGACGGCGGCTCAAAAATCGCTATTTTTCAATCTACGACGTCTACGCGCTAAGATTGATGATACGGGCGACGCTGTCATGACGGCTGAAAACCGCAAATGGGTGTCAGAGCATCTTGGGGTTCCAGAGCGTGATGTCGCCGCGATGGCCTCCCGGCTTTCAGCTTCAGATCGGTCGCTAAACGCCCCGATGACGGCAGACGGCGATGCGCAATGGCAAGACCTGTTGCCAGACCACAGCGCCACACCTGACCAGCAGGTGATGGAAGACCGCGATAATGAGAAGCGCAAGCAGTGGATCGCAGAGGCCTTGAAGGCACTGAATGAGCGTGAAACCCTGATCATCATGGAGCGACGCCTGACAGATGATAGCGTCACATTGGAAGTGCTCGGCAAACGCCTCGGAATTTCCAAGGAACGCGTGCGTCAGATTGAGCATCAAGCGCTGTCCAAGCTGCGCAAGGCTTTGACTAAAATGGTGGGTGATCCAAACAAAGCCGGTCTGATCCCAGCCACCTGATCCCTTCTTATTCCAAGACACGATAGCGGGTTTGCAAGCGTCCCTTGCGAACCCGTTTTTATATTCCCACATAAAGCTCAAGGGTCGCCGCTGAGCGGGGCTCTAGAATCAGAATCCTGCGCAATTCTCGTTGGCAGGAGACCCTATAATCTGCCTTTTGAAAGGGGATATGAAATGAATTTCGAGACGTACTCGACCCGGGCGCAAAGCGTCCTGCAGGCGGCGCAAACAGCAGCCCTTGCTAATGATAACCAGATGTTTCTGCCCGAACATATCCTGCAAGTCATGCTTGAGGACCGCGACCAGCTTGCGGTGAACCTGATCCGTGCTGCGGGCGGGCAGCCTGAACGGGCCGCGCAGCTTAACCAGGAAGCGATCCGCGCCATTCCAAAGGTGAGCGGCGGGCAGGGCGGGTTAAGGCTTGATCCGGCTACGGCAAAACTCTTCGCTGAATCCGAAGCAGCTGCAAAAAAAGCTGGCGACAGCTTCGTCACCGTGGAGCGCATGTTGATTGCGCTTGCGAGCCTTAAAGGATCGAAATCCGCCGATGCCCTGAAACAGGCAGGCGTTACTGCGAACCAATTAGAAGCGGCTGTTTTACAGTTGCGACAAGGCCGCACCGCTGACAGTGCCAATGCTGAAGAAGGCTATGAAGCGCTAAAGAAATACACACGTGACCTCACCACCGATGCGCGATCTGGTAAGCTTGATCCGGTGATTGGCCGTGATGAAGAAATCCGCCGTGCCATTCAGGTTCTGAGTCGCCGAACCAAGAATAACCCCGTCCTGATTGGGGAGCCGGGGGTCGGAAAGACCGCGATTGCGGAGGGTCTTGCCCTGCGGATTATCAACGGGGATGTGCCGGAAAGCCTGCGGGAGAAACGTCTTCTGGCGCTCGACATGGGCGCATTGATTGCGGGCGCAAAGTTTCGCGGCGAGTTTGAGGAACGCCTCAAGGCCGTCCTGAAAGAAGTGGAGCAAGCCGAAGGCGGCGTTGTGCTCTTCATTGACGAGATGCACATGCTTGTGGGCGCGGGTAAAACCGACGGCGCTATGGATGCGTCTAATCTGATCAAGCCAGCCTTGGCACGCGGCGAACTGCATTGCCTTGGTGCAACGACGCTAGATGAATATCGCAAATATGTTGAAGGCGATGCGGCTTTGGCCCGGCGCTTCATGGCGGTTTATATTGATGAACCAAGTGTCGAGGACACCATCTCGATTTTGCGCGGTTTGAAAGGCCGCTATGAAGCGCATCATGGCGTGCGGGTCAGTGATGCGGCAATTGTTTCCGCTGCGACGCTGTCTAATCGCTATATCACCGATCGCTTCCTGCCCGATAAAGCCATCGACTTGATGGATGAAGCCGCCTCTCGCCTGCGCATGCAGGTCGATAGCAAGCCGGAAGAGTTGGACGAGATTGACCGGCGCCTGATGCAGCTGCGGATTGAAGCTGAGGCCCTGAAGAAAGAGAAAGATGATGCGTCACAAGATCGGCTGAAAACGATTGAAGGCGAAATATCAGAGCTGCAAACGCAATCTGATGAGCTGACCACGACCTGGGCCGCGGAGAAAGACAAACTGAAAGGCGCCGCCAGCGCCAAGGATGATCTGGACCGGGCCTATGCTGAAATGGCCGAAGCGCAGCGCGCGGGTGACTTGCAGAAAGCCTCTGAGTTGAAGTTTGGCACGATCCCGGCGCTGGAAAAACAGATCGCAGATGTTGAAGGCTCAGATGAGAGCGATGACGGACTTGTCTCTGAAGTTGTGCGGCCAGATCATATTGCTGGGGTTGTCAGCAAGTGGACAGGCATTCCGGTGGATAAGATGCTGGAGGGCGAGCGTGAGAAATTGCTGCGCATGGAAGACGCTTTGCGGGCCCGTGTTGTCGGGCAAGAGGATGCGCTCTTAGCTGTCTCCAATGCCGTTCGCCGCGCGCGGGCTGGTTTGCAGGACCCGAACCGTCCGATTGGAAGCTTCCTGTTTGTTGGCCCAACGGGTGTCGGTAAAACGGAGCTGACCAAGGCGCTGGCTGAGTTCATGTTCGACGATGACAGTGCGGTGCTGCGACTCGATATGTCTGAGTTTCAGGAGAAGCACTCGGTTGCGCGTCTGATCGGGGCACCTCCAGGCTATGTCGGCTATGATCAAGGCGGGGTCTTAACCGAGGCTGTTCGGCGCAGGCCCTATCAGGTTGTCTTGTTTGACGAGGTTGAAAAAGCACATCCAGATCTCTTCAACACGCTCTTACAAGTGCTCGATGATGGTCGCCTGACAGATGGTCAGGGTCGCACGGTTGATTTCAAGAATACCGTTATCATCATGACATCAAATCTTGGCGCAGATGCCTTGGCAAGCGGTGATGAAGGTGAGCTGACTGTGGCTCAAACCGAAGCGGTGATGACGGCCATTCGGGCGCATTTCCGGCCTGAATTCATCAACCGGATCGATGAAACGGTCTTTTTCAAACGCCTTGGGCGTGGTGAGATTGATCATATCGTCGACATCCAAATGCAGCGCCTGACGCAGCTTTTGGCAGAGCGGAAGATGACGGTGTCTCTGTCGGAGCCTGCGCGGCAATGGCTTGCGGCGCGCGGTTATGACCCGGTCTATGGCGCAAGGCCGCTGAAGCGCGTCATCCAAAAAGAGCTTCAGGACCCTCTGGCTAGGCTCCTATTGGAGGGGCGCATTCATGATGGGGAAGAGATCAAAGTCGACGTGGAAGGTGACAGTCTTGCCATTAATGGCGTTCCTAACGCTTTTGCCAAAGGCGTTTCCAGCCTGCATTAGGACTTTTAAACAGATTTTTTTGACGCTAGGTATCGTGGCTCGCCTCAATCAAGGCGGCCCGCTTCCTATGGGGCAGGGGGCGCGGCAGCTGTCAGGAGAACAGAGGTCTCTGAGCTTTCGCCTGCCCTGATCGTATCAATGCGGGCGCGTTCAATCTCAAATTCTGACATGATGTCGGGACTCTCAGCCAATTTCCGTCCGGTTGGCAAGTTGAGGCGCATCACATCGATGGCTTTTCCATTACGATAGACTTCGTAATGGAGGTGCGGGCCGGTAGAGGCTCCGGTTGATCCGACATAACCGATAACTTGACCCTGACGAACGCGCTTGCCTTTGCGTACGCCGCCCGCATAGCGCGACATGTGTGCATAAGCGGTCTTATACCCGTTCTCATGCCGGACGCGGACATATTTGCCATAGCCGCCATAACGGCTCGCCCGCTCAACCACCCCGTGACCAGCCGCATAGATGGGCGTCCCCGTCGGCGCGGCGAAATCCGTGCCCTTGTGCAGCCTTGTATAGCCGCTGATTGGATGACGTCGCTTGCCAAAGCGGGACGAGAGGCGCGCACCATTAATCGGCGTTTTCATCAGGAACTTGGTCGAGCTTTCGCCATTTGCCTGAAAATAATCGCTGATGTTTTCGTCTGGGGTCGTAAATCGGTAGAAGCCCTTATTGACCGCCGTTCCGTTCAGCGCTGCGTAGATAACTTCACTGCGCCGGATCACATTGCCGCGCTCATCGGTCATGACATTGAAGACCAGCTCAAACGCATCACCTGGATGTACGTCGCGCTGGAAGTCGAGGTCATAGGCAAAAACCTGTGCGAAATCGACGACTTGCTGATCGGCGGCGCCAAGCTTGCGGGCATCCTCATAAAGGCTGGTTTTAATATTGCCCTGAACAAGCATTGGCTTTGGGACTAGCCGTGCTTTGAGGGCCATGGGCTGAAACACCCCATCCGTACCGCGCTTGGTAAGCAGTCTTGTGCCCGGTTCCAGATCGACACTCAAAGCCGTCAGCGTATCGCCGACATGAAAGGCCGTAATGTTCAAACCCGCCCGTACACGCCGCGCATCCAGCAGGCCAGCTTCGGTCAGGCTAAGCAGGGCAATATCCCCTTGGCGACGTGAGATGCCGGCGCGGTCGATTAACCCGGAGAGGGTTTCTCTTCGTTTCAGAGTGATGGTTTGTTTCGTATGGGGGGCTGCAAGGCCATAGTCTTCAGCGGCAATGACCTGCGAGGCGAGGCTCACCTTCAGGGGCTGTACGTCTTTAGCAGCAGGCTCTGTCGGCGCAACACTTACAGATAATGCGAGACCGCCAGCAAAAACACCAATTGCGCCAAGCCCGATAAGACTGCGCGTCCCAGCTGACAGTGTCTTCAAACTCATACTTATTCTCCGCCCACCAGGCCTCAACCGTCTTTCAGACTCGCAGCAAAGCTATCAAGCCTGTATTCAGTTTGGAGGATTATAACTGAATAGACTTAATAACGAGTTCTTAAATCTGACAAGCTTGGCCCTCAGAGAAAGGCGTGTCTTTTCAGTCATAAACTAAGGAATGAATATTTGAGCGCACGCCGTAAAAGCTGGCCGATTTGGATCGCCTCGCTGCTGATCATTCTTCTGATCGGATGCGCGGCTGTGTGGTTTGCACGCAAGCCTATCGCGAGTTTCTTTGCCAAACGATGGTGCAGTGCGCAGGCCCTCCAGTGCAGTTTTGAACTTGAGCGCCTTGAGCTGTCAGGCCTATCCCTTTCGAACTTGCGAGTTGATGGCCAAACGGTCCCGCGCCTTGTTACAGCAGAGCGAGCGGAGATTGCTTGGACAGGGTTGCTGTCGCCCACTGTGACGGATATCAAGGTTCAAAAGCCCGGTCTGCGCGCCGCCTTTGATGGCGAGGTTCTGACATTGGACGGGCTAGAGCAGATCTTTTCCGGAAATTCAGAGGCTTCTGGCCCAAGCCCGATATTGGATATTAGAGATGGCTCTGTCGAGATCGTAACGCCTGCCGGTAGTTTGCAGGGCGGTTTTTCTCTCAACGGGCAATTGCCAAAAATGGGCCGGGTCGAAGCAGCTCTGCGACCGACTGAACTTAAAGAGGGTGAGGATTGGCTGGTTCTGAAAGCTGGAACTCTGGGCGTTGAGATTGGACCGCAATCCATGTTGACCGGGCGCGCAGATTTACAAATCGAAACAGCCCGGCTTGGCTCTTTCGAAGCTGAAAACATGCAACTGAGCGGTGTCACTGATCCTGAAAATAGTCAGCGCATCGACTGGAATATTGATGCTGACAAACTGGTCTATGGTGATGCGCTCGGCGTGACAGCTTTTACCTCAAGCGGCGAGATCGGTTTTGACCGCAGCAGTATCGAGAGTGCTGGCATTGCTGCTCTTAAGGAGATGCGCGCAGCCATAACAGCAGACAAGCTGACTTTTCCGGGTCTGCATCTGGAGCGGACAAAGTTTGACCTGCAGGCCGCGCGGATAGGAGACACGGCCTTTGATTTGGCTATTGGTGGGCTGGCAGAGACGCTCGTGTCTTCGCCGATCAGTTCTACAGGCGCAGCTTTTACATGGGATGGGCGCGCGGACGTTGAGACCCAGGTGCTTGAGGGTGCGGGCTATGTTGATCTCAGCCTTGCCAATCTGGACCCGATCATCCGCCAGGCCCTATTTGGCAGTCTCAAGGTCGATAACCCGCTAAAAGCTCACTTTGATACATTGCGGAACGGATTGGATCAGGGGTTTGCCGCATTCTCCACTAAGCTGGCCTATAGGTTTGATTATGAGAGCGCGCAGGACTGGCAAATCGTTCTTCCTGACCGCTTGAGTGTAAAGGCGCGAAACGGCTTGACCGTTGAATTGTCCCAGCCGGGCGGCGCGCGCGACACGATTCAGATTAGTCCAAACTTCACGACAGCGTCCGGTCTTTTGCGCCTGTCCGGGGCAGGCCTGCCAGCAATCACAGCTGATTTGCGCCAATTTGAACTGCGCGGCGGTGAAACGCTTGAGAGCGAGACATTGGTAAAATTTGGCGGGGTGCGCGTGCCGCCATGGACGCGGCAAGGCCTGACTGTGCAGGCTGATCTTAATAGAGCCGATTTTGAGCGCTCAGCTCAGTCCACTCGGTTAGATGCCTTAGGTGAGGTGTCCTTATCCGGGGCGCTCCTCGGGCTTGGCTTACAGGAGGCCCGCTTATTTGGGGGTATCCGCGCGCGCTCAGGGTCTGAAGGTTGGCGCGTCGAAACCGTTGATCGGGATTGTCTGGGGCTGGACATCGCTGCGGTTCGGATTGGCGGCACGTTTACGCTCTCTGATCTTGTTTTTCCCATCTGTCCGGAAGATGGGCGCTTTATCCGGCAACAGAATGGCCGCGCGACAGGCCGGATCATTCTGGGGGACGTCAATGTTCCGATTGCCGGCAAGGATTTGAGCGGCGTTGCAGGCCTTAAGCAGGCTGAATTGTCCTGGTCGACCGAAAACGGCCTGACTTTTGGAGTGATCGCCGATGCTTTGAACTTCCCGATGCAAATTGGCTCAAATGATCTCACCATTGCTGCGCTGACGCCTGAAGTGACGCTGGCCACATCAAAAGGCACACAGTTGCAAGCTGGGCTTGGCCGCACAGAGCTAAGCGGCAGTCTAGTGCCCGCCTCAATTGCGATCCGGCCAACGAGCGTCTCGGGCACGATTTTGCCTTCGGGTTTTTCTGGTGCGACGGAGCAAATGCGCGTCGAGATCACGGATATAAGGGACGATCCCCTGTATCGGCCTTTACTGGGCCAGTTCAATATGCAGTTTGATGGTACTGGCTTGCAATTGACAGGTCCTATCCAGCTTGGGGAAGCAGGGCCGACTATTGCCGAGACAGAGCTGGCGCTCAATCTTGTGCGTCTGGATGGCACCGCGAGCCTGACCTCAAGAGACCTTTTGTTCTCACCGCGCGGTTTGCAGCCTAAAGACCTGTCAGACCGCGTGCGGGGCCTGCTATCCAATGGCCGGGGCCTGTTAAGGGGTAAAGCTGATTTCACTATAAATGCGGGCAAGCTGGCTGGTTCAGGCTCCATCACGGCTGAGGACTTTGGCTTTGATACTTTGCGGATTGGCGCTGTCGATGGCGTCACGGGGGACGTCAATTTCTCAGATATCCTGTCGCTTACGACCGCGCCGGGACAAGAGATGCAGATTGGCAAGATCAATCCAGGTGTGCCGCTCAGCAACGGCACATTGACGTTTCAGGTTCTGAATGGACGTGAAGCCAATATCGAATCCGCGATCTGGCCGTTTGCGGGCGGTATGCTGACAGTTGACCCAACCCGCTGGACGATTGCCGGCACAAGCGATGTCATCACTGTGAATGCGAATGCGATTGAGCTGTCTGAACTGGTCGAGGCTTTGTCTCTGCCAGACCTTCAGGCAGAGGGAACCGTTACGGGGAGTTTCCCGATTGAACTGGTGGGCGGCAATGCCTTCATCCGCGATGCGCGTTTGATTGCTGATGCAAAAGGCGGGGTCTTGAAATATACCGGCTCAGCGGTTCAGCAGGCCGCCACCGCAGATGAAACAGTTGGTGCAGCTTTCACCGCGCTGCGCGATTTCCGCTTTTCGGTGCTTGAGCTGGGCGTCAATGGTAATCTGATTGATGACATCATTGTCTCCCTGACCTTGCTGGGCCGTAATCCGGACGTTCTAGGTGGGTCAGAATTCAAGTATAATATCTCGATTGATTCCAAACTCGCACAATTGATCCAGTCCGGGCGCGATATCGCGACCTCCAGCGTGGTCACAGGAACAGTGGTTGATGAGTTGACGAAAGACACCTCTGAAGGGCCTTGATTTGTTCAATTGACGTTCACTCTGAACCTGTCATCGTGGTGTGAACAATTGAGGAGTGCGCTTCATGACTAAGTCTGTGCCAGTTCTTTTGGCCGCCAGCGTTGCTGCTGCTGCCTGCACCCCGCAGGTCAAGATCGTTGCGCCTGACAAGCCGATTGAAATCAATCTGAACGTGAAGATTGATCAAGAGGTCCGGGTCAAACTCGATAAAGAGGTTGAAGACCTCATCACCGATAACCCCGATTTGTTTTAGGGAGCTGATTATGACTGTATTTTTTCGTGCCTTGATCGCTGTTGCCGCCATTGCAGGTCTGGCAGTCGGTATGGCCTCTCAGGCCTCTGCAGGTGACCCTCAAATTGAAGCAGCCCAGAAACAGGGCGTCGTGGGTGAGCGCATTGATGGTTATCTTGGTGTCGTGAGCGGCAATGTTGATCCGGCTTTGATGCGCAAGGTGAATGAGATCAATAATAAGCGCCGCGCGGTTTATGATGCGACTGCCCGCCGCACCGGAACAACAGTTGCGCAAGTGGCGCGCATCACAGGTGAGAAGCAAATCTCAAAAGCGCAGTCCGGCGAGTTTGTTATGCGCGATGATGGCCGCTGGACAAAGAAGTAACCGGGCCTAATTATCAGGCTATGCGAATAACGGTTCTACTTGTTGTCGGCGCCATACTTGGGCTTGCCCTCACCTTTTGGGGCGTTGCTGCCATGTGGTCTCAGCTCGGGATACACATGACGGTGCATGGTTGGATCGCCTATGGACTAGGCTGTGTCATCAGTGTCGCATTGGCGGCAGGTTTGTTCTTTCTGACCTTCAAAAGTGCCCGTGAAGGCTATGACGATATTGAGCGGCCTGAAGATTTAGACGAATAGACGCGCCATCGGCGCGCGAATCGGATAGGTAGAAGCGTCTGTTTGTTCAGGGGCTACACTATGATTGAACCATCCCGTCTTGCTGCGTACATCGCATCGCGCATCTGCCACGATCTCGTTTCACCGGTTGCGTCGGTCAACTCCGCTCTGGAATTGCTTGATGAGCCAGGCGACGCTGACATGAAAGCGCAGGCCGAGCAGCTGCTCCATAATGGCGCGGAATCAGCAGCTGCCCGCATTCAACTCTTGCGTTACGCCTTTGGGTCAGCCGGATTGTCAGATACCGCAGCAGATCGTCATGACGTTAAGCAGATCGTTGAAGGCTTCATGAAAAGCCACAAGCCGAGCGTCGAATGGGATATACAAACCGAGCATTTCAGTTGCGGTCATGCCCGGGTCCTTATGAATATGGTGATCATGGCGACCGCTGCGATCCCGCGCGGCGGTGTCGTGCGTCTGCAGGTTATGAATGAAGGCAGCGGCTTGGTGGTCACGGCAACCGCCACAGGACCAAAAGCACGCCTGACGGAGTTTACCGAAGCGGCCCTTAAAGACGCGACCCCGGAAGAGGGCTGGTCAGCCCGCACAATCCAACCCTTGTTTGCGCAAATGGTGACCAGCGATCTTGGCGGTAAACTTGTCGCTGTCGTAGCTGAAGAGCAAGTGACCTTCACCGCCAGTGGACTTCGCGCAGCGGGCTAACGGCTTGTTAAACATAAACAGCGCATAGTTTGGCCACCAATTCACGTAATAGCTGGTGGGCCATGAAGAACTGTTTGATTGTTGACGATTCACGCGTTGTTCGCACGGTAGCCGGGCGCATTGTAAAAGATCTGAACTTTGAAGTTTCTGAAGCCGGGGATGGGTCAGAAGCTCTCAAGCTGTGCCGTGAAAATATGCCGGATGCGATCCTGCTGGACTGGAATATGCCAATCATGAACGGTCTTGATTTCCTCCGCGCGCTGCGGCGTGAAGAGGGCGGTAAAGACCCGATCGTTGTCTTTTGCACAAATGAGAATGACGCCGAACATATTGGCGAGGCCATTCGCTCAGGCGCAAATGAGTACATCATGAAACCCTTTGATGCAGATATTGTTCAAAGCAAATTTGCGGAAGTTGGGCTCGTCTGAAGCATTTCTTAAGATTGTCGGGGTTTTAAGTAACCTTTGCCGTGAGACGAGGCTAGTAAAGCAGAATGCAAGAAAGCACATTTAACGAACTCGCTGACTTGGCCCTGCGCCATAGCGGACAGGTGTTTCAGCCCTCGCGCTCCTATCTTATGGAAGCGCGTCTCAGCGCGATTAGCCGCCGCGAAAGCTTTGCGACGCTTGATGATCTTGTGCACTGCCTGAAAGCGCGCCCGAACCAGCGGTTTGAGCATGAAATTGCAGCTGCTCTGACTGGAAAACTGACCCGCTTCTTTCGTCACCGCGAGCAGCTGGACCAGATTGTCTCGCATGCTTTACCAGAGCGCTTAAAGCTATCCAAAACTGGACGTTTGCGGGTGTGGTGCGCGGGCGTGGCGACGGGCCAGGAAGCCTGGTCCATGATGATGCGCCTCACCGAAGATGTTGGCTCAGCCCTATCGCGGGCTGAGATTGAAATCATCGGAACAGACATATCGACTGGATGTCTGGAAACCGCAAAAGGGGGTACATATGGTCATTACGATGTCCAGAAAGGCCTTTCCATCCATCGGCTCATGGCGAACTTCCAGCGCCGCGATACAGGCGAATGGGAAATCCGCGATAGTTTGCGCGAGAATGTATCCTTCCGGCGTCATAACCTGATCGAAAGTGCGCGTGACCTTGGACAGTTTGATCTCATCCTGTGCCGCAATGTTCTGTCTGGTATGGCCAAGCCAATCCAGACAAAGGTGGTTGAGAACATGACCGAGCAGCTTCTGCCAGGCGGCTTCTTGTTTGCCACGCCAGATGAAAACCTGATCGCTGTGGCGGAAGACCTGAAACTGTCCCGTGATGTGCGCGGTGCATACGAGCGTCGTCCAAAATCGAACAAGTCTGAAGTCGCTTAAGCGCGCGAACGGGCCTGCTGAAGCTCAATTGGTGCATTTCAGCCAGCGGTCTGGTATAGCGGGCGCATTATGAAAACTGAACTTGACCTCACCCGCCGACCGGCCGTTGCCGCTGCGCCTAAATCCTTGGCGGGCCTCTCCATCCCTGCACTCAAGACCGAGATGCAAGCGCTTGGGGTTGAGCCCAAGAAAGCGGGCATGCGTGCGAAGCAGTTGCGCCGCTGGATGCACCATATGGGCAGCCAGGATTTCGGCGAGATGACCGATGTCAGCAAAGACTTGCGCGCTCAGCTGGCTGAAGCCTACACGCTGGACCGGCCCGAGATTGCAGAACACAAAGTATCGGTCGACGGAACACAAAAATGGCTTGTCCGCTTTGCGCCCGGCATTGAGGGTGAAAGCGTTTTCATTCCTGCCGTGAGTAAGACCGGGGCCCTGTGCGTGTCTTCACAGGTCGGTTGCACCCTGAATTGCACCTTCTGTCATACCGGAACGCAAAAGCTTGTGCGCAACCTGACGGCGCAGGAAATTGTCTCTCAAGTCCTGATCGCGCGCGATGGTCTCACCGAATGGCCCGCCAGTGAAGAGGGTCGCCAGCTGACCAATATTGTCTTCATGGGCATGGGTGAGCCGCTCTATAATCTCGATAATGTGGCCGAAGCGATTGATACGCTCAGCGATGGGGAGGGGCTTGCCATTGGCCGCCGCCGGATCACGGTGTCCACAGCTGGGGTCGCCCCAAAAATTCCGGAACTGGGCGAGCGTACTGGCGCGATGCTGGCCATCTCACTGCACGCCGTTAATGATGATCTTCGCGATGAGATTGTACCGATCAATCGCAAGTATGACCTGCAAACCCTGTTTGAAGCGATCCGAGCCTATCCCGGCTTAAACAATTCCAGGCGTGTGACGTTTGAGTATGTCATGCTGAAAGGCGTTAATGACAGCCTTGCTGAGGCGCGTGATCTTGTGAAACTGCTCAAGGGTGTTCCGGCCAAGATCAACTTGATCCCGTTTAATCCGTGGCCGGACAGCCCCTATGAATGCTCTGATTGGGACACGATTGAAGCCTTTGCAGACATCGTGAACCGCGCCGGCTATGCCAGCCCGATCCGTACGCCGCGCGGCCGAGACATCTTCGCCGCCTGCGGGCAATTACGGTCTGAAAGCGTGAAAAAGAGCGCCGCCGAAAAGCGCCGCGAGGC
>CAZGVG010000015.1:0-37908 GCA_964528975.1 uncultured Hyphomonas sp. | reverse complement strand
ATGGCACGACTATTCTGGCTGTGCGAACCGATAAACACGTCGCGATGTTGAGCGACGGTCAAGTTTCGATGGGTCAGACCGTTATGAAAGGGAATGCCCGCAAGGTACGCACCCTCGCAGATGGCTCCATCCTCGGCGGATTTGCAGGCGCAACGGCCGATGCTTTCACTCTGTTTGAGCGCCTTGAGCAGAAGCTTGAGCGCTTCCCAAACCAGCTACAACGCGCTGCAGTTGAGCTTGCCAAAGAGTGGCGCACAGAGCGGCATTTGCAGAAACTAGAAGCCATGTTGATCGTTGCCGATAAGGAAATGACCCTAGTGATTACGGGTGCTGGCGACGTCTTGGAACCAGAGCATTCAGTTGTGGCTGTTGGATCTGGCGGTAATTATGCGCTGTCAGCAGCTCGCGCCCTCGTGGGCTATGAAAAAGACGCCGAAACTCTGGGCCGTAAAGCCATGCAGATTGCCGCCGATGTTTGCGTCTACACTAATTCTAACTTCACCGTGGAGGTGCTGGATGTTTGATCGGACAGACCTTCGCGCGGCGGTTGGCGCAAATGTTCTGAGCGCTGATCAAGCCTCCCGTCTGGAAGCTTTCCTTTTATCCCGAAAAGATGACGGCGCGGGCAATGAAGAAGTCGGGCAGGAAAACTTGCGCTTTCTCGCCAATTTCAATGACATCTTCATCACGCTGGGTCTGATCATTCTATTTGTCGGTGTCACCGCCTTTGTTGGAACCATAACCGGACCCTTCCTGATGAGCGGAGAGATTTTGACCGCTTTGATGGTGATTGTGCCGGTTGCCGCATTTGCTTGGGTTTTGATGGAGTATTTTTGCGGGCGCAGACGGCTTTTGCTGCCGAGTATGGCGCTCTCGGTAATCTTCGTGGTGTTTTGCACGGCGGGGGCCATGACGATTTCAGCCAAGATTCTTGGGACCAATCTGGACCGCATTGATTTTAGCGAAATGTATGGCACGACAGGCTATCTGGGGGTGTTTATTTTCCTGTCGGCACTTGCGGCTTCTTTGCTGGTTTTCTTCCGGTTTCGGTTGCCTTTTTCGCTGGCCATGAGCGCGATCTCGGCAGCGGGCGCTGTCTATATCGCCGCAGGCTTTTTCGGAAGTATTCAGAACGTTATTGGCGGACCGCTTCTGGTGCTTATGGGCGCCGCCACGCTCGCGATCGCGATCATGTTCGACATGCGCGATCCAGAACGCATCCGTAAAGCCTCCGATAATGCCTTCTGGCTACACCTTGCCGCTGCCCCGCAATTGATCTGGGGCATTAGTGCGCTTGTAACGGGTTCGAATATCCTCGCTGGCTCCACGACCGGGACAGATAATGCCGCCCAGGGTATTACCCTTCTGATAGTCTTGCTTGTGATCGGTATCATCTCGCTTGCTCTGAACCGCCGGGCGCTGATCGCTGCGAGCCTTTTGACCTTTATTGTGACGCTGAGTTTCGTGCTTAACCGCGTGGGTATGGGCGGTCTGAACATCTTCGTTCTTGTGACCATATTGATCGGGTCGGGTGTCGTCTTGCTGGGCGCGGGCTGGTCCACGGCGCGCAGGCTAGTGCTTGTATTTTTCCCAAGAGGCGGCACATGGAACCGGGTATTCCCGCCAGAACCTGCTTGAAGGGCCTTAAATGAGTAATCTGACGCCGGCCGAGATCGTCTCGGAGCTTGATCGCCATATTGTTGGACAAAAAGACGCCAAGCGGGCCGTTGCGCTCGCCTTGCGCAATCGCTGGCGGCGTAAACAGGCCCCAGAAGGCTTGCGCGAAGAGATTACGCCCAAGAATATCCTGATGATCGGCCCAACCGGCGTTGGCAAAACAGAAGTCTCTCGCCGTCTTGCCAAGCTCGCCAACGCGCCTTTCCTGAAAGTTGAAGCGACCAAGTTTACCGAAGTTGGCTATGTTGGACGCGACGTTGAACAGATTGTCCGTGATCTGGTTGAGGCCGCCATCGGCATGTTGAAAGACCAGAGGCGCAAAGGCGTTGAGGACAAAGCCCGCGATACGGCGGAAGAGCGGTTGCTCGATGCGCTGGTTGGCGAAGATGCACAATCCTCCACCCGCGAAGTGTTCCGCCGGAAGCTGAGAGACAGCGAGCTGGACGATAAGGAAGTTGATATTGATCTGGCTGAAACGGCCAGCGGTATGCCAATGATGGATATTCCTGGTGGTGGCGGCTCAATGGGTATGATCAATCTTGGGGACATGCTTGGCAAAGCCATGGGTGGGCGCACAAAGCGCGTGCGGACAACTGTACGCGAGGCCTACCAGCCCCTGATCGACGAAGAAGCCGACAAGTTGATCGATGAGGATGCGATTGTTCGCGAAGCGATCAGCGCTGTTGAAGAAGACGGCATCGTCTTTCTTGATGAGATCGACAAGGTTGCGAGCGGGTCTGGCCGATCCGGCGCAGATGTCAGCCGCGAAGGCGTGCAGCGCGATCTCTTGCCCCTGATTGAGGGGACAACGGTTTCAACCAAGCGCGGGGCGGTGAAAACCGACCATATCCTGTTCATTGCGTCTGGCGCATTCCACGTCTCTAAGCCGTCTGATTTATTGCCAGAGTTGCAGGGCCGCTTGCCGATCCGGGTTGAGCTGACAGCGTTGACCCGCGATGATATGCGCCGCATTCTGGTTGAGCCGGAAGCCAGTCTGATCCGTCAGCATCAGGCCCTGATGGAGGCTGAAGGTGTAACGCTGGAATTTGAAGAAGAGGCGATCGACAAGCTCGCTGATCTGGCGGTGAAAGTGAATGATAGCGTTGAGAATATCGGCGCGCGCCGCCTGCAAACCGTAATGGAACGCCTGCTCGACGAGATCAGCTTCACCGCCAGCGACCGCAAAGGTGAAACGGTCAATATCACGGCGGATTATGTCACCGCGCAGCTTGCTGATTTGGCGGGTAATACGGACCTGTCGAAGTTTATTTTGTAGGCCGCGTTCGGATTCGTTGTTGAGGTGACGGTTCTAAGGGTGCCGGACGGTTTCCCTGCTGAGAAATGAATATCCCAACCAGAATGATGACTGCTCCGCCAGCCTGAATAGGGCCGAGGGGCTCGTCGAACAAGCGCCATGATATGGCGGCTGCGACAACCGGTTGGGCGAGAATGAGGACCCCAGCAATCCCGGCGGGCGTGTGACCAAGCCCGGTAATGATTAGCCCTTGGCCGAAAACCTGAACGACGAGTGCCAGAAACAACGGTGCCAGAAACCCCGATAGGTCAGCTGGTAGGAAGCTTTCCTGAAAGATCAGAACCATCACTCCGGCAACACAAATTTCTACGCAGGTCAGCCAGAACACCGTTTCCAATCCGCCAAGACTGCGCCGGGCAACCTTGGCCGCCACAACATAGCATGAGACCATAACTGCTGCGACCAGCGCGAGAAGGTCACCGCGAATATCGGTTTTCCCACCTGCTTCGCCGCCAAGCGACAAAGCCGCTGCGCCGCAAATCGCGATCAACACAGCAGCGCCCCAGATCAGCGTTGGGCGCTCTCTTAGAAACAACCAGGCGGTGAGCCCGACACATATATTTCCCAGATTGACGATAAAGGTTGCATTGGCCACTGTCGTAAAGGTCAGCGCCCAGTGCCAGAGTCCGATATTAATCGCAAAGCAGGTGCCAGCGATGACGACAAACATGTTCGGTTTGGCAGGCAGCCTCTTATTGACCAGAACGGTGATCAAGAACAACAAAGGCAAGGCAAAGAGATAACGCCAAAACGCAATTGCTTGAGGGCCAAGATCGGCCAATCCATAACGTAGCCCTATCGGTGCAAACCCAATGCAGATACCGCCGCCAAGAACCATCAATGGTCCAAACCAGATCGGTAGCGCAGACGCGGCTTTTGTCTCTGACATCTGACTTAAAATCCTAATCGCGCGCGAATCTGCTCTGCGGTCATACCTTCTGCGCGCAGCGCCGCAAGCGAAACACTCGCATGACGCTTGGAGAGCTTCTTGCCATCCGTGCCCAGGATAAGGGGATGGTGTTGGTAAATCGGTTGAGACCACCCCATCAAGACTTGGAGTAAAGTATGTATATGCGGGGCGTCGATTAAGTCTTCGCCGCGAATAACGTGCGTGATACCTTGAAGGGCATCATCATGCGTGGCGGCGATGTGATAGGCGCTTGGGCTATCCTTGCGAGCGATCACAATATCGCCGTGCAAGCTGGGCCGAGCATGGCAAGTCTCCAGTCCTGTTTGTGTCCGGACGCTGTAAGACAGTTCATCATAGATCGCGCCCAACTCAGCTTTTGCAGCAGCGAGCGAAAGGCGCCAAGCAAAGCGCTGGCTCATCTCAAGCCGTTTCGCTTCCTCTTCTTCAGAGAGCGCATCGCCTGTAAAAATGCCGTTTGACCCTGCCAGCTCCTTCAGTTCATTCCGCGTTCGGAAACAGCGATATGCCAGCCCTCGGGCGCGTAAGGCTTCGATGACACTATTATAATCGGCAAAATGCTCCGATTGAGTGCGCACAGGCTCAGGCCAGGACAGGCCAAGCCATCGTAGATCTTGATAAATCGCGTCGGTAAGCTCCGGCCGGCAACGGGTTGTATCAATGTCCTCAATACGCAGTAAAACCTCACCGCTTGCGGCCTCTGCCGCGGACCAGACAGCAAAAGCTGACGCAGCATGGCCAAGATGTAAATGCCCCGTAGGAGAGGGGGCAAACCGTGTGATGAAACCCGTGATGACCGCCGCTCCTGATTGCTACTAATGTTCTGGCGTTTCGACTAACAGTCATTTTGCGTTGCGAGAATGCCTCCCCATGCGGTATCGAGAGCTTCAAGTAAATTTATGTGGCGTGCTGAACTGAATGTCTGAACTGATTTCTACTTTCACCAATTGGTTTGATGCGGTCATTGCAGGCTCAGCGATTTGGTCTGCTATCGGGCTTGGCGCAGCGGTCTGGGTTGGCCTGTTTATACTCTGGCTGGTGCTTCGCAGCATTCGCGGTGTGTTTTCTGCGCTTTCAACGATGGCAGCGAGCCGCAAGCGGCGCTCCCAACAGGGATATGGCATTAGTGTTGCGCCGATATCAGGCCCAAGTGGGGCGGCGCAGACAAAAGCGCTGATCAAAGCCCTGGAAGAGCATTTTGCACTTTTCAGCTTCAGCTCACCGTTTGAGATTATCAAAGCGCCGAAATTGCAGATTTCAAACCATTCGGGATTGCGTACAGCTGCTGCGAAGTGGCTTGAAAAGTCGTCAACCGATCTGATCGTCTGGGGGCGCCGCGATGCTGGGAAGAAGGCGCCAGTTAGAATAGATGTGCTTTCGCTGGAAGGTTCATTGTCGCCAAGCGAAGCGGTCCACAGCGAAGAGTTCCTACCTTATATCTCATCGGACAACGCGCATACGACATCTCGGATTAGCGCTTATCTGATAGCGCGCGCGCTGCAGCCAGGGCTTGCCGATGCGACTGCTTTCCGAGCTGAAAAACTTGCACCTGTCGCAGACATTCTGTTTGAATGTCTGCAAGACAAGGATGACCTGCCAGAACGTACAGTGACGACGATTGAGACTGATTACTGTGCTATGGGCCTGCATTTGGGTAGCGTTCAGCACCTGACAAATGTCATCAACCTGCGCCGTAAACGTCTTGCCGCGAGCACAGCTGTTCCCATCAATGTAGAGCTGCAGTCACGGATCGACCTTGGACGCGCCTTGCTTGATATCTCAAAGTCCAATTTCGATCCGGTGCGTGTGCGCGAAGCGATGGACCACTTGAAGCTTGCGGTGGACCGTTTGAAAGAACAGCCCGCGCTTAAGCTAGCGAATGCAACCGCTGATGCTGTACGCCAAGGGCAGGCCATGCTGTCGAACCGGAAGCGTTTTTCCGTTACAGGTGGCTCACCGCTTTAAGGCTATTTGGTCTAGTCGAGTGCAAACTCACCTGCCTCAGGGCAAGACACGCCTGTTCCACCGATACCGCAATACCCGCCTGGATTTTTAGCCAGATATTGCTGATGATAATCCTCAGCATAGTAGAAGGCGTCGAGTGGCTTGATCTCTGTCGTGATGTCGCCGCGGCCAGCCGCCTTTAGCGCTTTCTGATAGGCTTTTCGGCTTGCTTCGACACTTGTCTCTTGAGCGACGCTAACGGTATAAATTGCCGAGCGATATTGTGTGCCAACATCATTGCCCTGTCGCATCCCTTGCGTTGGATCATGACTTTCCCAGAAGGTTTTTAGCAGGTTTTCCAGGCTCACCCGCGCCGGATCAAAGACGACGCGAACGACCTCTGTATGCCCGGTTTGCCCAGAGCAGGCCTCTTCATATGTTGGATTTGGCGTTATCCCGCCAGCATAGCCAACTTCGGTGACATATACGCCCTCAAGCTGCCAGAAGACACGTTCTGCGCCCCAGAAACACCCTAAAGCGACGATGATCTCTTCCATCCCTTCAGGTGTACCTTCCCCAATTGCGCGGCCATTGACGAAATGTTTCGCAGCGGTCGGGATAGGGTGATCACGGCCGGGCAGGGCTGTGTCTTTGGTCGGGAGAGCGATGGGTTTGCTTCTGAACAACATGGAAGATGGGCCTCTGCTACTGTCTTCGCAATATGGGGCAGTTGCAGCCAACTGCAATGACATGCCTTGCGATCACGCAGATGTGCGGTATAGACGCCCGCTTACGGTGAGGTGGCCGAGTGGTCGAAGGCGCACGCCTGGAAAGTGTGTAGGCTAGCAATAGTCTCCAGGGTTCGAATCCCTGTCTCACCGCCACCTAGTCTGAGGTTTTCAGGCATTTTTTCTCCCGAAGCCATCACGTCGGCATTGTCGCGGGGCCAGTAGGAATCACGTATGTCCAGTTCCCGCTTTCGCTAAGGGTTCTTGAAGACTTGTTTCATCAGGAGGGGATTGATGATGCTGCGCGGCTCACCCGGCGTCAAAGCGCTTGTTCAAAGATACGCTCATAGTCAGCTTGTTCGGCGGTTTTTGCATTGCCTTTATGGGCAAGGTCCAGGAGGGCGTTTTCGACAATGCCGGGGCCGTCGCTGGCTTCGACGCCAATGGCGCTGAGAGTAGAAGGGATGCCGATATCTTCGTTAAGTGTTGCAATGGCGTCTCCAAGATCCGCATTGTCTTTTAGACCCATGGCGAAGCGTAGACGCGCATACTTTTCAGGTGCAGCGCCCTCATTAAAGCGGAGGAGATGCGGCAGGAAGATCGCGTTTAGCGTGCCATGATGCAGCTTCTTCTCCTTGAGGCGCCCGGAAGCATGGCTGAGCGCGTGGACGCTGCCTAGGCCCTTGGTGAAGGCAAGCGCGCCCTCATAGCTCGCCATCATCATGCCCCACCGTGCGTCCTTGTCTGCGCCATCTGCAACAGCACGTTTGAGCGCGCTATGCCCGACAGCGCGGGTCAGGCCATCATAGCCAACGCCTTCCGCTGGCGGGTTTACAACCGGGGTCAGCACCGCCTCGATACAATGGGTCACGGCGTCCATGCCGGTCGCGGCCGTCAGCATAGGTGGCAGGCCGAGTGTCAGGTCCGGATCGCAAATCGCGGTTGCCGGAATAAGGTGCGGTGAAACGATGGTTTCCTTGAAGCCGTTATTGAGCGTGTTGATCAAGCCGACTGACACCTCAGACCCGGTCCCAGCCGTGGTTGGGACCGCAATGAGCGGTGGCAGCGGTTTGATATATTTGGCCCCGCCTGTTCTGGCCGCATAGGTGGCTAGTTCGCCGCCATGACTGGCCAGTAGCCCGACAGCTTTGGCAAGGTCCATGCTCGACCCGCCGCCAAGGGCCACGATGCTGTCAGCGCCAGAGCTTTTGTAAAGCTCAGTCGTTGTGATGGCTTGAGCTTCGGTCGGGTTGGCAACGGTGTCCGTGAAGACTGCGGCGGGGTCCATACCAAGATTATCAAGGATCACATCAAGTAGACCGACGGCTTTAATGCCGGGATCAGTAATAATCATTGGCTTCGAAGCGTTAAAACCTGACAAGGTTTTACCGAGTTTTGTGATCGCCCCATGATCGAAAATACAGGTGGTCAGAAAGTTCATCACAGGCATGGCGGCGTCCTAAAGGTTGGTGTTTTCATTCCTTGGCCCTAGAAAGCGCAGGCAGGCTCCAAGAGCAACTTCTCCCGCAAGGGAAACAGCATAAAAGGAAGAATACGTATGGCGATTGGGATCGGGATACTCGGCGCAGCAAGGATTACGGATAAAGCGCTTATCCATCCCGCTCAGGTGATGCCACAAACGAAACTGGTCGCTATAGCAGCACGTGATCGTAGCCGAGCCGAGGCCTATGCGGAGCAATACGGCGTTGCAGATGTCTGTGACACATATTCCGATGTCATTGCGCGGGATGATGTTGACCTCATTTACAATCCTTTGCCGGTTAATCTGCATGCTGAATGGACGATAAAAGCGCTTGAAGCGGGTAAGCATGTTCTCTGCGAGAAGCCGTTTGCGATGAATGCTGACGAGGCTCGCGCTATGCTGGCGGCCGCTGAAGCAAGCGGGGGGCGGCTGATTGAGGCGTTTCACTATCGCTATCATCCGGCTTTTGAGACGTGTCTCGATTGGATAAAGTCTGGCCAGATTGGCGACGTGCGTGCGCTTGAGGCAGAGTTTAATGTCGGTATCCCAGATGACGGCACCGAAATTCGTCATCGGATTGAAACAGGCGGCGGCGCGATGATGGACCTTGGGTGTTACCCTCTACACTGGGCCTTGACGGTGATGGGTGAACCGCCTGTCAGTGTTGCGGCGCGGGCGCAGCTAACACCTGTGGGTGTCGATGAAAGCATGGTCACGGAACTTGGCTTTGAGGGCGGTGCGAAAGCGACCTTGAAAACCACAATGGCGGTGGGCGAGCCGTTTGTCGCGCGCCTCAAGATTAAAGGCAGTGAGGGTGAGATTGCTTTTCACAACCCCCTCGCGCCGCAGCTGGGGGCGTCACTGGCGTTGAGCGATGGTGCAAAAGCGGTGATCTCGCCGATCAGCACGTACACATACCAGCTTGAAGCTGTGGTGCATGCGCTTCAAACAGGCCTTCGCTTGCCAACCGAGGGGGCAATGATCCTTGATCAGCAAATGGCATTGGATGCGATTTATGAGGCTGCAGGTCTAAAGGCGCTGCGCTATTTGTAGGCAGCTGGGACCGCACAAAACCTGGCGACCCCGGCGCGATTCGAACGCGCGACCTACAGATTAGGAATCTGTTGCTCTATCCTGCTGAGCTACGGGACCGTATGGTCTTGTTAGCGGGTTTGCGGGGTGGATTGAAGAGGGACGAATGGGGCGCTGGGTTGTTTTCCTATGCTTGACTTGGGTGGCCGCATGCGGCGCGCCCTCGCCGTTGCCGGATATGCAGCCGGGCGAGAAAGGCCGTGTTGTCAAGGTGATTGATGGCGATGCACTGGTGCTAAACACCGGACAAAGTGTGCGGCTGGTATCGATTGAGGCGCCCGCCTTGCGGCCCCGTGGGCGGGAGCCTGATTCCTATTCGGTTGAGAGTGCACGTGCGCTTGAAGATATGGTTCTGGGCCGTGAGGTGCAGCTCTATTATCCCGGTTTGACCCGTGACCGCTATGATCGCGCGCTGGCACATGTCGTGACGACTGATGCAGGTGGCCCGCAAATCTGGCTGAACAGAGCAATGATTGAACAAGGTGCTGCGCGGGTGCGGCTTTATCCGGATACAGCGGCGCGGGGTGGGGAGTTTTTAGAGCTTGAGGCTGAAGCGCGTGCGGCGCGGATTGGACTGTGGAAAAAGCAGGTTTATGCGGTGCGGAACGTTGCTGGATTAGCGCCGGACGAACGCGGGTTTATGCTGATTGAAATGACTTTAGGGAGACGGCTAGAGCCGAGAGGTGAATATGCCAGCCGCCGCGCCTGTGACCGGGCGCTTCTTGGGTCTGATATACGTTTGGAAATTCGCCGCGCCGCATCGACGAGTTGCGGCCTTGCGGAAGGAAGCCGGGTGATGATCCGAGGTTGGTTTTCCAATGGCCGGATCGATCTGACCTATCCGCGCCATCTTGAGCTACTGGCGACTGACTAGCCTGCGATAAACTGCGCGCCGTTTACGGTCATGGTCGCGCCGGTAATGAAGGCGGCGTCATCACTGGCGAGATAGGTGCACATGGACGCGATCTCTTCGGCCTTTCCAAGGCGACCAACCGGAATGGTTGAAATGATACTCTCCAGAACCTTTTCCGGCACAGCGCGGACCATTTCGGTGTCGATATAGCCGGGGCAGACGACATTGACGGTGACGCCTTTTCTGGCGCCTTCCAAGGCAAGGGCTTTGGTAAAGCCGATCAGACCGGCTTTAGCGGCAGAGTAATTGACCTGTCCGAACTGGCCTTTCTGGCCATTAATTGAAGAGATATTGATGACCCGACCAAAGCCGCGATCTCTCATGCCTTCCCAGACCTGGCGGGTGACATTGAAGGCGGAGTCTAGATCAACATTGATGACTTTAGTCCATTGTTCGAGGCTCATCTTATGGAAGGGCGCGTCCCATGTGATGCCTGCATTGTTCACAAGGATATCAACCGGGCCGAGGTCTGCTTCGATCTGTTGCAAGCCCGCGCCAACGGCGTCGAAATCTGAGACGTCGAACTTGTAGCATTTCACCCCCGCGGCATCTTCGCAGGCGCGTGCAGCTTCCTCATTGCCGTTATAGTTTGCTGCGACCTGATACCCAGCAGCCTTCATGGCCTTGCTAATCGCAAGCCCGATACCGCGTGTTCCACCTGTGACCAGCGCTGTTCTGGACATATCCTATCCTCCCGATATGCTGCGCAGCATATAAATTTACTGCATCTGCTCAATGAGATGTAAGCACGTCTGGGGTAGGAAGAACAATCCAACTTTGGGATTATACAATTTCGTGCCAATATCGCTCGATCATCGCGCAGAATTGTTCAGGTTCTTGGTCTTGAAAGGGCACAGAAATGGCGAAATCTAAAGGCACGTCCGATACGGTTGTGATCAAGAAATACGCCAATCGCCGTCTCTATGACACGTCGACCTCGTCTTATGTGACGCTTGATCATCTGTCCGACCTTGTCCGCCGCGAAGTGGATTTTGAGGTCGTAGATGCAAAGACCGGCGCGGATTTGACGCGTCAGGTTCTGACCCAGATTATTTTTGAAAAAGAGAATAAAGGCGAAGGCGCTTTGCCGGTAAGCTTCCTGCGCAAACTGATTGGCTTTTATGGGGGCGGATCACAAAGCCTGCTCCCGGCATGGCTGGAAATGAGTATGAACAGCTTTTCGGAAAGCCAGGAGCGCTGGAAGAAAACGGTTGGCGGCTCGGCCAATCCATTCTCGATGTTTGAAAAGCAGGCGCGGGCGAATATGGAAATGTTCGAAAACGCCATGCGGATGTTTACGCCGGGCATGAAGCCGCGCTCGAAGTCCAAGAAGTCTGGACAAGATATGAGTGATCCGGGAAATGAGGCGGTCAGCATCCTGCGCGCGCAAATGGAAGCGATGCAAGAGCAGTTAGATGCCTTGGCGGGCAAGCGCTAAGGTGCCGCATCCAATCGCTGAAATGCGATAATCTCACCAAATTCAGGCTTATGAACCAGAACGGCGCAATCGCGTTTGCAATTAGTCTCAAAGACATCTTCCTCGCCGGTCCATAAGCCAAGGCTTTCGGTTCGAGTCACTGGATTGACCATGTCTGTGGTATTGTCTTCGCCGGTCATGAACTCCACCAGAGTGACCTCAAGAGCTTCATTGCAAGGCCCGGATAGAATGACGCCATTACGGGCTTGGGTAATCAATGGGGCTTCTTCAGGCATCGCTTTCAGACGTGTACTGATATTGCGTTGCACATCCCTCTTACGGGTGCCGGGGCATTGCTTAACGCCATCATAGACTGATTGCGGTGTATAGGGCGCGCGAAGTTCAAGGTTCTCGGCATAGGCGGCCTGACGCACTTTTGCTTTTGGTAAGGCCAGAGGGTCGGGCTCACCAAGATAATCCCAATAACTTACCGACCAGGTGAGTACGAAGATATCATCACGTGCAGAGGTTAGCTCGCGCATAGTTTTATGCGCTTTCGGGCAAGCTGAGCAGTTCTGGGATGCAAAGAGCTCCACTAGAACTGGGCGCGAGGGTTCTGCTTGGGCCGGGCCGAAGCTTAGAAAGCCAAATGCAAGAAGGGCGAGAAAGCGTGTCATGATGGGTGACATAACTGCTTCCTCGCCCACTTGAAACTCACTTGACTGTGAGAACTGCGTTATGCGGCCTCATTTGCCAGATTACGCAGCACATAGTGCAAGATACCGCCGTTTCGGTAATAATCCAACTCATTGTCGGTATCGATCCGTACAACCGTATTTGCCGTAATGTAGGTATTATCCTCGCGCAGGATTTGTACTTCGACTTTCTGGCGCGGTTTAATCGCGTTGATACCTTCAATCGTGACTTGCTCCGTGCCGTTCAGGCCAAGGCTTTCCCAAGTCGTACCTTCTTCAAACTCAAGCGGCAGAACGCCCATGCCGATCAGGTTAGAGCGGTGAATACGCTCAAACGAACCTGCGATCACGGCTTTTACGCCAAGCAGGATCGTGCCTTTGGCAGCCCAATCGCGTGATGAGCCATTGCCGTAGAGATGGCCTGCAAAGACCACGAGCGGTGTGTTCTGCTCCTGATAGCGCATAGCGGCATCATAGATCGGCATTTGCTCACCAGATGGCTGGTGCACGGTGACGCCGCCTTCGACGCCCGGAACCATTTGGTTCTTGATGCGGATATTGCCGAACGTGCCGCGCATCATGACCTGGTGATTGCCTCGCCGTGATCCGTAAGAGTTAAAGTCCAGAACGCTGACTTGGTTTTCCTGAAGGTACTCACCTGCTGGGCTGGAGGCTTTGATCGAGCCCGCCGGAGAGATGTGGTCAGTGGTGATACTATCCCCAAACAGCGCCAGGACACGGGCGCGGTGAACGTCGGATGGGGCCTCAACGTCTTTACCCATGCCTTCAAAGTAAGGTGGGTTTTGAACGTAGGTTGATCCCATGGGCCAGCCATAGGTCTGTCCGCCAGACACTTCGATGCCTTGCCACATCTCGTCGCCCTTGAAGACGTCTGAATAGCGCTCTGCAAACATTTGCGGCGTCACGCATTGCGCCATGATCTCAGCGATCTCATGGCTACTTGGCCAGATGTCTTTCAGATAGACGTCATTGCCGTCTTTATCCTGTCCAAGCGGCTCAGTTGTGATGTTGGTGCGCAGGCTTCCGGCGATGGCGTAGGCAACAACCAGTGGTGGGGAGGCGAGGTAGTTGGCTTTAATGTCCGGGCCGATACGGCCTTCAAAGTTGCGATTACCTGACAGCACCGAGCAGGAGACCAGATCTCCGTCCGCGATGGCCTTTGACAGGTCTGGGTCAAGCGGACCTGAATTACCGATGCAAGTTGTGCAGCCATAGCCGACAAGGTTGAACCCAAGGGCGTTCAAGTCGTCTGACAGACCGGCTTTATCAAGATAGTCCGTCACAACCTGTGATCCTGGCGCAAGCGAGGTCTTGACCCAAGGCTTACGGTTCAGGCCAAGCGCTGCTGCTTTACGGGCAACGAGACCGGCTGCGATCAGAACGCTCGGGTTTGAGGTATTGGTACAGGACGTGATCGCGGCGATGAAAATATCGCCATGGGTCACGGTATAGTCTTCACCATTGACTGCGATCGGCTCTGCAGCGTCAGCGGCCTTGCCAAACTCTTTCGACATAGCTTCGGCAAAGCGTGTGTCGGCTTCAGACAGAAGAACCTGATCCTGCGGGCGCTTCGGACCTGAGATCGAAGGTACAACCGTAGAAAGATCAAGCTCAAGTGTATCGGTAAAGGTCGGCTCTACCATGTCGGGGCCCCAATAGCCCTGAGCCTTTGCATAGGCTTCGACTAGAGCAACGCGGTCTGTCTCGCGGCCTGTATTACGCAGATACCGAAGCGTATCGTCGTCTACTGGGAAGAAGGCACAGGTTGAGCCGAACTCAGGTGACATGTTTGACAAGGTCGCTTGATCTTCAAGCGTCAGATTTGCAAGGCCCGGTCCGAAGAATTCAGTGAACTTGGCAACAACGCCAAAGTCGCGCATCATTTTAGTTACGGTCAGGACCAGATCGGTCGCGGTTGCGCCTTCTGGCAGCTTGCCTTTCAGTTTGAAGCCAACGACTTCAGGGATCAACATAGAGACAGGCTGGCCGAGCATTGCTGCTTCAGCTTCAATCCCGCCAACGCCCCAGCCGAGAACGGCAAGGCCATTGATCATGGTTGTGTGGCTGTCTGTGCCGACACAGGTGTCCGGGTAAGCGACGGTTTCGCCGTTCTCTTCCTTGGTCCAGACGGTCTGACCAAGATATTCAAGGTTCACCTGATGGCAGATGCCTGTGCCTGGGGGAACAACGCGGAAGTTCTCAAATGCGGTTGAGCCCCAACGCAGGAACTCATAACGCTCCTGATTGCGCTGATATTCAATCTCGACATTCTTCTGGAAGCTGTCCGGGCCAGCAAAGCTGTCCACCATGACAGAGTGGTCGATGACCAAATCAACTGGGACAAGCGGGTTGATTGCATCCGCGTCAGCGCCAAGCTTTTCAGCGGCGTCACGCATCGCAGCGAGATCAACCACAGCTGGAACGCCAGTAAAGTCTTGCATCAACACGCGGGCTGGGCGGTAGGCAATCTCGTGGGTGACCTTGCCGCCATTATCGATCCAGGTCTTGAACGCTTCGATGTCAGCCTTGGTAACAGACGTGCCGTCTTCGTTGCGGAGCATGTTCTCAAGCAGCACTTTCAACGACGCTGGGAGTTTTGAGACATCGCCAAGGCCATTTTCGGCTGCGGCATCGAGGGAGTAGTAAGTATAGTCCTTACCATCTACGGTAAGCGTCTTGCGGGCCTTAAAGCTGTCGAGGGAAGACATGGGCGGGAGCACCTCTCTTTTATATGTTTCGAACGTCGCGCACGCGCACGGAGCGCAGACTTGCCCGTGTCCTATACCGGGTAAGCGTTTGGCGCAATTGGCGATTCATGCGGCGTTTGGCGCAGGAGTTGTGGTTTGAACAGTGAATACCTGATCGCAGCGAATGGTCTGGGCGCGGTTCGCGGCGAGCGGGTTCTGTTTCGTGAGGTTTCTCTGCGGGTTACTGCTGGCGAATTGCTGCTTTTGCGCGGGGCCAATGGGTCGGGGAAGACGACCTTGCTACGACAGTTGGCGGGCTTGAGTGAGCCCCAAGCTGGGGCTGTCATTCGTGAAGACCTGCATCACTGGCTCGGCCACACAAACGGGCTGAAAGCGCATGAAACGCCGCGCACGCACTTGCAGCACTGGGCGCGGGTTTGGGGGAGCAGTGCCGATATTAAGGCTATTCTTGAGCGTATGGGGCTGAAACGGCCAGCCGATGTGCCGTGCCGCATGCTATCTGCGGGTCAGAAGCGGCGTACAGCTTTGGGGCGGCTCTTATTGGAAAACCGCAAACTCTGGCTGCTCGATGAGCCGTTCAATGCGCTGGATGCTGAGGGTGAGGCTTTGCTCGTGAAGATGATCAAGGCTCATATGAAGGGTGGGGGGGCGGTTATCGCAGCTTTGCATGGGGAGACGCCGATTGAGGCGACTTCGGAGGTATCACTATGAGGCGGCTGATACTCGCGACTTATCTTGTCTTGCATATCCTGTTCGGGCTTGGTTTGGCTTATTATATTGACGTGAAGACTGACTATTCGGGACTCTTAGTGTTCTCGGTTTTCATGGCTGTATCCGCTTTTCTGAGATGGGCGCCTCGTATTCTATGACATCTCGTAACACCTCACCTCTCTTTTCCGCCTTTCGCCAAGCGCTCTCAGAAGCCTGGGCGGGCGGCGCTGGACTGATGCTGCCGCTTGGTTTCTTTGCTGGGACGACGGCGCTCGTGCCGTTTTCGGTCGGTACTGAGCTTGAGCTTTTGCCGCGCATTGGGCCGGGCGTTTTGTGGCTCGCTTTGGCGCTCGCCTCTTTCGTCACACTTGAGCGGGTGTTTCAGGCTGACCTGCAAGATGGCGCGCTGGACCTTTGGGTACAGGAGGAGGCGTCCATTTCGCTGATCGCGGCGGTAAAAACCTTAGCACATTGGCTGATCTCTGGTTTGCCGCTGGTTTTGTTGACCCCGGCCTTGATGCTCATGCTGCAAGGCGTGCCGGAAGATATGGCGACGGCCATGCTGGCTTATGGCCTTGGCGGGCTAACGTTCTTTCTTTGGGGCGGAGTTGCGGCCGCGCTCTCAGCCAGCGTGTCGCGCGCCGGTCTGCTGATCGCGCTGATCGCATTGCCCTTCTATGTGCCCGCGCTGATTTTTGGCGTTCAGACAGTCAATCAGGGGTTTGAAGGCCCAAGTTTTCTTATGCTCTGTGCGTCGACCTTGTTTGCCCTTGGTGTCGCACCTGCTGCTATGGGCGCGGCTTTGCGCTTGGCGGCAGACTAGAGCGGAGCTATTTGACCAGTATGATCTCGTATCTCGCCAATCCACACCGGTTCATGGGTTTTTCGCGCCTTGCGGTGCCAATCACATTTGGGCTTGGCGTTTTGATGATTGGCTGGAGCCTCTATAATGGCCTCTTTGTTGTTCCCCCAGATGAGGAGCAAGGAGGGGATTTAATGCGCGCCATGTTTACACACGTGCCAAGCGCGTGGCTTTGTATGGGGCTTTATGCCGGGCTCGCGGTGTCGAGCTTTGTCTGGTTCATTTGGCGCCACGAGCTTGCCGATGTTGCAGCGCGCGCCATCGCTCCGATTGGGGCAGGCTATACCGCGCTCTGTTTCGTGACAGGGTCAATCTGGGGCCAAAAGGGCTGGGGCGCAGGCTGGCATAACCTTATTCTTGGCGATAGTCGCCTGATGTCCGTGCTCATCTTGTTCTTTTTATTCCTCGGCTATATGGCCCTGCGCGCAGCGCTGGAGACCCGGCAGAAAGCCGCTCGCGCGGCCGCGATACTGGCGATGGTTGGGTTTATCAATATCCCGATTATCAAAGTGTCTGTCGATATGTGGCAGACCACAACCATCCATCAACCGTCCAGTGTGATCAGTATCGGTAATCCTGAGCCTCGTGCAGATGATGCCGGAATGAATCCGGTTTATTTGCAGCAACTCCTATGGGGCTTTGGGGGTCACAGCCTGCTGGCTGCAGCTATGATAATGATGCTGATGCGCGCCGAGATTTATGGCCAGCGCGCCGATCGGCTAATGGCGAAAGCCTTGGAAGGACCCAAGTGATGGTGGATTTTGGGGATGACGGGATTTACGTTTGGTCGATCACAGCGTTGGGAATCGCAGCACCCATTCTGCTGGGCCTATTTGCGTTCATGCGTGTAAGGTTTGCGAAGAAGCGGCTGGAGCGAATGGAAGAGACCGAACATTAGGCTCTATTTTTTCTTCTTCTTTTTCTTCTTTTTCTTCTTGGCCTTACGAGGTTCTTCTTCCTCCTCATAATCGCCTGAGATGACGGCAAGTGAGAAGAGCAGGCTTTCGCGGCGCGATTTACGCAGCTCTTCTGTCAGGATCGCATCGGCTTCAAGGACTTCTGGCGCAGCGTCTTCAAACGCTTTTTTACCATCATCCGTGAGCGATACAGCCTTGGCGCGAGCATCCTCGGCAGACTTCACGCGCTGCACCAGGCCGCTTTTTTCCATTCGCGAAACCATGTCAGCCAAAGTAGAGCGATCAATTCCGGTAACATCGACAAGGTTAGACTGGCTTTGGCCGTTCTCATCGTTCAGCGCTGCAAGAACGGCAAACTGACGAATGGTCAGGCCTTTAGTGGCTAATCCTGCAGCAGACTCATTAACGGCTGCCTGTTGGGCTCGGTGCAAGAGGTGGGTCACAGACCTCGCAAGCGTAAAAGCAGAACTGGTTTCTTGCTTCGTCATAATGTCAGCCCTAGTTTCTGTATCAGCGTCTGCTTACAGCTTAATTGCAAACAGACCGTGTGCAGATCAATTGAAATCTCCAATAGCGCGAGAGGCTGACAGTTCCATGACACTTAAGGCGAGTCCCGATTTTGCGCTGGAAATCCCTCCGGGTGATGACAAGGAACGAAGTGTCTGCCGGCGCTGCGACTTCATTGATTATCAAAACCCAAAGATCGTCGCAGGCGCGGTGGTTGAGAAGGATGGTAAAATTCTGCTTTGCAAGCGCGCGATTGAGCCGCGCAAAGGCTTCTGGACCCTGCCAGCAGGCTTTATGGAGCTTGGCGAAAGTGTTGAGGAGGCTGCTGCGCGTGAGGCGCAGGAAGAGGCGTTGGCGGAGATTATTATTGATCGGACTCTCGCGATTTATTCGGTCCCGCGCATCGGTCAGGTCCAGATCATGTTCCGGGCAAGACTTGAAGGCGATTATGGCGTTGGCCCGGAAAGCGCCGAAGTTGCCCTGTATGACTGGAAAGACATTCCATGGTCAGAACTGGCTTTCCCGACCGTGGTCTGGGCGCTCACCCATTATGCAGAGACGCGTGGCCAGAATAATTTTGCGCCTTTTGGAAACCCACCCGGTACGGACACGCTTACGCGTTAGGTTTTGTCTCAGCAGGGTCTTCCTGCAAATGTTTCAGGGTGTAGGGCACGTTTATGGCCCCGAAAATGAAGGTGATGACCATATTGCCGAGCTTCCAATTGGCCCAGACATCTTCTGCGTCGCGGCTGCCAAAGGTCAGGCCCAGGAAATTGTAGGTCCCTTCCGGAGCGACGGTCAGGCCTGCGACCTGTAGCGGCTGTTCAAAGCCGGGCGCATAGAACCGCCAAAGAAACTCGTTCCAGACCGCCATTGCGACGAAAAATAAGCCCCAACGGATTGCCAGGGTCTTCCAAGCGAAATCTGGCAGCGCGAAAACCTTATCAAACATCACACGCCAGATGTTCTGCCCCATGGCTAAGCTTCCAAAGATCACGCCCGCGAGAAACAGCTGCTGAATGGTTGGCTTAATATAGAGGAACGATTTTTCCTGCAGGATGATGCCGAGCAAGCCAAAGCCGCCGACAATTGTTGCCGTAAAGACCAGAAAGAGCGGCACGTCCTCACCGCGGCGTAAATAGTTTGAAACCGCCCACAACGTTGCAACGATGAGTACTCCCGTCGCCCAGTACAGGGCTGTATCGGGGCTCGCCCAAGTGTCATTGATCGTGACGCGGCGCATGATGTTGTAAACCAGAATAAAGCCGATGACCGGGACAAGGTCACCCCAAATCTGGTTTGCTTTATCGGCGGCGGTGCCGAGATCGTTTTCTTTATCGCTCATGCAATAGTTTACGCGGAGCCGCGCCCTTTGGATGACTTTTGTCTGTCATGCACAAAGCCTCGTGCGCCGCCTGCGTCAAGCAAAAGGGCTGCGATGAGATAGACTGCGCCGCCAAGAGCAGCCTTGGCGATCAGTTCTGGCCAGCTGCCCCAGGACGGGACCAGCATCAAAGCTGGCCACATTGCAAGGGCGGCAAGGCCCGTACGTATCAAGTCACCAATGGGTAATGGGAGGGCGACATGGCGGCGACCAAACCCCGAAAGAACGAGAATGCCAAGGGCGTAACTTGCCACGGTCGCGATCACCGCGCCCATCAGCGCATATTGCGGAATCAGGATGAGGTTCAGGGCGACATTCGCGCCAGCCGGGATCAGCATTAGGAGGGCGCGTTCCTTTGTGCGGTGCGCAAGCTGGAAAGCCTCAGAGAAATAATGGATCAGCAGTCCGTTGAGCAGGCCTGCAAAAGCGATCCATGGGATGATTTGCATCGCGCCGGCGCGGACGCCCTCGCCAATCAGCGCTTCGGCAAGGGGGCGCGCGACAAGCGCTAACCCGGTTGCGGCAGGTATTCCGATCAGAAACAGCGTGCGGATGAGGCCGCGTGCTTCGTCCCGCGCGGCTAATTTACCGCCGCGTTCATAGGCTGCCATGATCAAAGGCGATCCGGCCATGGCCGCCCAAGCGCAGAGCAGCAGTACCGTCTTGTCCGCAACACCATACCCAGCGCTATACTCACCGACTGCGGCCTCGCCCAGGAAAAGCGCGAGGAGGAAGCGGTCTGCGGCTGAAAGAATGAGATCCAGAACCAAAGCGGCCGCGATTGGGATACCGTAAGTGAGGTAGACACGTCTCTGATCTTGGCTGGTTGCGCCGCCTTTCGCTTGCTGTCCAAGCCATCTGGCTTCCGGTGCAACCCAGATGATAGCGGCGATTACCATGCCGATAAAAGGACAAGCTGCGCCAAAGCCGCTTTGCCAAGCAATGAGAGCGCCGAATGTAAATCCGCCGAGCAGACGAGTGGTTTCAACCAGGGCATAGCGCCCGACCTGCTGGGTTGCTTTATGCGATTCAAGCGCCATTTGAATGATTGTGTTGAGTGGGATGAGGACTGCAATCCAAGGCAAAATCTTCAGGTATTCTGGCAGCTTACCGAGCGCCAGAGCCAGCGCACCGATCAGAAGCGCCGTCAGGGCGAGCGAGCGGAGCGTCACCGAAAGCGCGGTTCGGTAATGGTCGGGAAGCTTGTTTTCAGCTTCTGCTTTTCCGGCAAAGCGGTAGGCCGCCGCCTCGGCTGGGGTCAGGCTGATCGTATGGATTAAGGCCATGGCTGAAAACATCAGGGCGTAGCGGCCATACTCTTCTGGTCCGAGGAGCCGGGTAAAGACGTAAACACCGCCAAAGGCTGCAATGCCATTGGCAATGTTCACGGGCAAATATCCAGCAAGATGGCGCAGAAGTTTCATATGCGGTCCCTAGCAGGCCATGTGCCAATAGCGTGTTAAGGCGCAAATTCCAGCAGTATCAGACCGAGGGCAAGAACACTGGCGGCGATAATGCGCCTTCGACCAAAGGATTCTTTCAGGAAAATCGCGCCAAAAGCGGCGCCGAATACAACTGAGGTTTCACGGATGGCTGTAACGTTCGCGGCTTCGGACATGGTAAATGCCCAAAGCGCCGCGCCATATGAGATCGTACCCAGAAATCCGCCAATGGCGCCATCCCGTATTTGTGGCCTGATGTCGGCCCAAACCCTGCCGCGCCGGATGAAAAGCACTGAAAGCGTGATCCCGATCCAGTCAAACAGGAAGAGCCAGACAACAAAGGTGAAAACCGTGCCTGAAGCTTCCGCCATGCGGCTACCATTGGCATCAATCACAGAATAGCCAGAAATGCCGAGCGCGGTGAGCGCCGCCCAGAACAAGGCAGCGCGTTTCAAGGTCTTACCTTCTGAGTTTGTGTCTTCTGGAAGAGCAAACACAATCAGCGCTGTGGTCGCAATGATCAGGCCGAGCCAACCAAGCGGGCCTGGTGTTTCACTGAGAAATAATGTGGCCATGATCGCAGTCAGGAGCGGCGCTAGCCCGCGCATAACCGGGAAGACCAGAGACAAATCTCCTCTATGCATCGCCCGGATCATGCAGAACTGATAAAACCAATGAATGATAATCGATGCTACCAATGCGCCCCATAAAGCAGGACTTGGCATGGGTACGAAGGGCACCAGCGGGAGAACGCTTAAGGCCATTGCAATGGACACAACCATGCGCGTGCTGAGCACATCGCCGCCTTTTTTCACAAACAGGTTTGTCGCCGCGACGGTCACGGCGGAAAGGAGGCAAAGGGCAATAGGGAACAGGTTTGAACTCACATTGCCCCGTCGCCTATCGGTCATGGGGAAGTCAAGACATCAAAGCGGCTTGCCAATGCGGCCTGCGCCGCTACACCGCGCGCATGCTGACGATTAGTGATCTTGATTTCCGTGTTGAGGCCCGGCCCTTGTTTCAAGGAGCCTCGGCTCAGATTGCGGCTGGCTGGAAAGTTGGTCTGGTTGGGCGAAACGGGACTGGAAAATCGACACTGCTGCGACTGATCCGCGAAGATGTCGAGCAGCCAACCTCGCAAAGCGCGATCCGTCTCAGCCAAGGCGCGAAACTTGGCTGGGTGGCGCAGGAAGTGGCGGCGACAGACGAAACCATTCTCGACGTCGTTCTTTCAGCCGATAAAGAGCGCCACGCTCTGATGCAGGAAGCTGACACGGCCACCGATCCAGACCGCATTGCCGAGATTCATATGCGGCTTGTCGATATTGATGCTTGGTCAGCAGAGGCTCGGGCGGCTGAGGTCCTGATGGGGCTGGGATTTAAGGATGCGGATCTCTCGCGGGCCACAAAAGAGTTTTCTGGGGGCTGGCGGATGCGGGCCGCGATTGCGGGCGTTTTGTTTTCTCAGCCTGATCTTTTGCTGCTGGACGAGCCGACCAACTATCTCGATCTGGAGGGCGCGGCCTGGCTTGAAGGCTATCTAAAGAAATACCCCCACACTGTGATCATTGTCAGCCATGACCGCGAGCTTCTGAACCGGTGCGTCACGCATACGCTCGCCTTGGAGCATTGCAAGCTTTCGCTCTGTGCGGGCGGATATGATGCCTGGATGAGACTTCGCGCTGAGAAAACGGCTCAATTGGAGGC
Source organism: uncultured Hyphomonas sp. (assembly GCA_964528975.1). GTDB lineage: Bacteria > Pseudomonadota > Alphaproteobacteria > Caulobacterales > Hyphomonadaceae > Henriciella. Next base: position 15,457 of record CAZGVG010000015.1, on the reverse strand, counting down.
GCAGCGGTCTAAACAAGAGGCGGACAAGGCGCACCTGCAGGCTTTCGTGGATCGCTTCCGGGCGAAAGCCTCTAAGGCGCGCCAAGCTCAATCGCGCGTCAAAATGCTGGAGAAGATGCAGGATATTGCTATTCCGCTGGCTGAGCGAACTGTGCCGTTCAAGTTCCCGTCCGGGGAAGAGAAACTCGCCCCGCCCATGCTTGTGCTGGAAGACGCGGTGCTGGGATATGGTGAAGGTGCAGACATTCTGCGCGGGGTTGATCTGCGTCTTGATCCTGATGACCGGATCGCCATCATTGGGACGAATGGGCAGGGTAAGACGACACTGGTGAAGTCCATTGCGGAGCGTTTGCCGATTATGGAGGGCGCCCGCAAAGTTCCCAAAGCGATCCGGATTGGTTATTTCAGTCAGGACCAGATGGATGAGCTGACCGCTGGCGAAACGGTGCTTGATCATGTGCGTGCGGCGCTGCCAAGAGAAACCACGATTGCCAAACAGCGCGCCGTTGCCGCCGCCATGGGCTTTTCGCACGAAAAGGTCGAGACCAAGATTGAGAAACTATCCGGCGGTGAAAAGGTCCGGCTATTGTTGGGGCTGATGGCGATGGAAAAGCCAAATGTTCTGATCCTCGATGAGCCGACCTCCCACCTCGATATTGATAGCCGAGAAGCCCTGATTTATGCGCTTAACGACTTTGAAGGCGCGGTTTTGCTGATCACCCACGACGTATTTCTGGCAGAGGCGACAGCGGATCAGCTCTGGCTGGTCAAAGACGGTGAAGCCAAACCCTATGCAGGGGACCTTGCGGACTATCGTAAGCTGGTCTTGCAGGCGGACCGATCAAAGGAAACCAAGCCAAAGAAGGCGAAGGCTGCCCCGGCTGAGCCTGCGCCAAAAGTCGATAAAGCCGAGCAAAGGCGCCTTGCGTCAGAGACGCGCAAAGCTGCTGCGCCGTTGAAGCGTCAAGCAGACGCGGCTGAGAAAGAGCTTACCAAGGCGACTAAGGCTTTGGCGACGATTGATGCTGAGCTTTCCCGGCCGGACATCTCGTCAGAGCAGATGCAGGCTAAAATGGTCGAACGTGGGCAAGTCGTCGCCGCAATTGAGCAGGCTGAACTAGACTGGCTTGAAGCGAGTGAAGCTTATGAAGAGGCGATCAAGGTCTAAAGCGCCGCTTCGACGGCCGTGACTTCTGGAACATAGGCTTTCAGCATGTTCTCGATGCCAGCTTTCAGTGTCATCGTGGAGGACGGACAGCCCGCGCAAGCGCCGCGCATGGAAAGGTGCACGATACCGCTTTCAGCCTCAAACCGATGAAAGACGATATCTCCCCCATCCTGAGCGACTGCTGGACGGACGCGCGTTTCAATCAGTTCTATGATCTCGCCAACAATCTCGGCTGTATCACCTTCATAATCATCAACAGAACCACCTTCTTCAGCCTCTGGTACGGTTCCACCGCCTGTCGCCATGACAGGTAGACCAGCAACAAAATGGTCCATGATTGCCGCTAGCGCCATAGGTCGGACATGTTTCCAATCAGAGTCGGCATCTTTGGTCAGAGAGATAAAATCGCTGCCAAGAAAGACGCGGACAACGCCAGACACACCAAATAGGGCTTGTGCTAGCGGGCTTGTTCCAGCTTCGGCGTCTGAGGCGAAATCATAAGGTCCGGTTGCCCCTGTCACGGGCTGGCCCGGCAGGAATTTCAGCGTTTCCGGATTAGGGGTCGGTTCCGTCTGTATAAACATGAGCTTTGCAGCCCTTTTCTGTAAGCCATTATCAGCCCCACAAATGTGATGCTTTATAGCGTAAATCAAGAGACCGCGATTAGGGCCTACTGCGTGGAGGCCTCAGCGACAGCCATTGAAACGGGAACCTGAGTGGTCAGCGCGCGATTGAAGTCTGCCATCGCGGTTTCGACTTCAGAGAGATAATAAATCATGGTGGCGGGGTGATCGGCCAATAGGCGGCTTGTTCCGGCCTGACTCGTCACGAAAACAGGATTGAAATTTGCTGCGCGTTCCCAAGCAAACAATACCTTGTCCCGGGCTTCGGCTGCGTCGCGGCTAATCACGAGTTCTGGTTGTGCAGATAGACTGGCATTGATCAACTGCGCCGCGGTGTGAGCATAGGCGCGGGTCATATAAATGGCTTCAATGTCAGCCCGCGAAGCAGGCCAGCCTTCGGCTTTGTCAGCGCTCTCTTTCAGACGCAGACGCGCGTCAGTTGCCCAAGATGTATAAAGCTCAAGGTTTGACAAAAGAATGTCCTGACCGCTCGGTTGAATGGCCAGCCCTCTTTCCAGGCGCCCTTCATAGCTTTGCAGGGCCTCGGCGGCGGCATTCAGGCGCGGAATGCCTTCAGCATTGCTTGCTGGGGCAAGGAGGCGGGACGCTGCGAGCAGGTCTGTGTCAGGTGTTCCATCTTCAGAGGCGGCCTGATTTGCGGCGTGTAACGTGTAGGAAGAGAGCGCTTCTGTTAGTCCCTCTTGCCAAGCGGGCAGGGCGGTTAGACGGGCCTGAGGATGCCAAAAAGGGCGATCAGCGGCCCAGCCCGGACCGGTTAGTTCCCGGCCCATAAGGTTTGTGGCCACACCAACACCGGCCGAGTTCCATGGCGCGACTTGCGACAAGATTACAGGACTGGCATCAATATTGTGGCTGGCCATCATGGCAACGGGGTATCCGCCAACCAGACATAAAACGACCAACAGTTTGAAAGCGCGAACAATCCGGCGCCAAAAACGTGACATCCGTTCCATCAATGGGCTTGGCTCGGCTTCGTCGAGATAGGCGGACGGTAAATCCGACCCGATAAGGGTAACCACCGGGGCGCGCGTATCATTATCAGCTTCATTATATTCGACAGGAAGCTTGTGCGCGACGCTCATCAGGTTCGACCTCTTTATGTGTTGTGTATAAGTCACTAGGCGCAACTTTCGCACCGTTTACAAGTCATTAAGACTTTAAAATTTGGCAAGACTGAGTCCGTGCCCTGATTTTATGCAGGAATCTACTGTGTAAATTACAGTTAAAGCCTATTCGATGATGTCAATATCATCCGGAATTGCCAGTATACTGGCGACCGCGACCGTGTCGTCCTCAACCAATTCCCCGCGGCCGTTCTCGCGCCGTGTATAGGCGTTGACGAGCGACATATAGGGTGGGACGTGAACGATGCCTTCGCCTTCAATCGGCGCCTTGATCTCAAAGTGGAGATGGAAGGTTGTTGGGGCGCTGCCAAAATCGTTGGAAACAAAGCCTAGGATGTCTCCAGCATTGACCGGATCAAGCGCCGAGACGCGCAGACGGCGCATATTGAGGTGCAGGTAGGAGTAGAGGTTACCAGTCTCTGTACCTTTCAACTGAACCGAATAAGTCCCGATATGCTGAATGATGCCATCTTCGACCGCGATGGCTTCATGTAGGCCGCGATCAGCTTTGGGCTGTCGGCGAAGTGCCTCACAATCTGCTGCCGTACCGACACGAATGTCTTGCCCCTGATGCACTTTGTTGGTCGGACAGAGGGGCGTGTTGCGAGTCGTGCTGCGCTTCTCACAGAAATTATCCTGCCACGGGATCGTATAATTGCTGACATCGCACTGGTCACCGGGGATTGCCCCGCCGGGACGATAGACTTGGGATTGCGGCGTGGCGCGCGCTGAGCGGATCGGAAACAGTATGTCTGGGGCGTAAATCGTGTCATCAACGCGTCCTGTGCCTGTTCCTGGAATAAGGTCGCCGGGACCGTAATACTGAAATTTGATCGGCAGCGGCTCAGGTTCAGGTTGAAGTGGGGGAGCGGCATCCGGGGTTTCTACAGGGGGCTCTGTTTCTGCGGGCGGGGTTTCAGTCTCGGGTACTGAGATTGGAGCATCGTCTTCTGTCGGCGGCGTCTCATCTGGAGGTGTCTCGGTATTTGTAACCGGAATTTCCTCAGGCGCTTCGGCTTCGCCCTCACCCCAGGGGTCTGTGACCGGAATGGTTGGCGGCGGCGGCCCCGGGGCTCCTTCTGGAATAACCGGTTTAGGTTCAGGGGGTTGTTTGCCATCACCTGGCACCCGCACGATATCGCAGGCACTCAGCGCAAGTGCCGAAATAGCGATCAGTCCCACCCGTAAAATCATTATCTTGTTCCTGAAATAAGGAGTTTCTCTACTTCTGTGAGCGCATCTTCCTCGCTCACACAGCTGCCTTTTGCAGCCGTTCCTGGGTCTTTACACATAAACTCAACCAAATATGAGGCGCCGTATCGGCTGAATGAGACCTGCGCGCCGGTTAGGGTTTCCTCGAACCGCAAGGGAGTATCCGAAGCTGATGCATTGGCATCTGTCCTTGCAATAAGCCGGTCTGTGCCATTGATAATCAGGTCATAGGTTTCGCCTTTCTGGACGGCAAAATAGCCATCAGCCATCGGGCGAAACTGCAGAGCTGACTCGCCTGTGGACGCGACGCCTACATTTTGCTCGGGCAGCAACACAGGTACAGGCGCGCTGCCGCTACCTGATGCTATGACCATACTGTCTTCAGGCATATCGCGGGCCGTAAAATCTTCACGGGCCTTGGCCCAGTCAATCGTTGCCCGCTTCTGTATTACGGCTGTTCCGGTGGCCTCGAGCGCAGGAGCGGCCGCGGGTGCGACTTCTGGTTCAGCTTCGACCACAGTTGCAGGCGGTGTATCAGCAATCTCTTGCGGAGCTGAGTCGATTGCTTCGCTACAGGCTGTTATCAAAAGGGCGGCGGATAGGGCGAGCCCTGAAAAGATGGTTTTCATTGTTTCGCTCCACTGACTTTCGCCATTTCATCAATTTCTGCATACTCGAGATTCTCAAGCGCTTCCAATGCTTCGACGACATCATAAGCGGTTCGCCCGGCTGGGTCATCCATGGGCAGTGCCAGGATCAGATCACCGGAATAGCTTGCCCTAACCAGGTGAAGGCCATCCAGTTCAGGGTATTTTACCGCCCATTCTGTAAACGCAGCGCGTCCTGCTTCCTGGTCACGGCCAAAATTGCGGCAAAGCGCTGTCAGCTCAGGCTCATCATTGAACCGAACAATAAAGCTCGCAGCGGGTTGGCTGATCCGCTGTGCGCGCGCCGGAATCTCTGCAGGCTGTTGAATGACGTTCTTCATCCAGGCTGGAAAGAAGGACATGCCGGAATTATTGGTAGATTCAGAATAGGCAACACAGCCTGTCGCGCCGAGCATACATAGCAAGGCGATCAGGCCAAGCTGACCTCCCCTATGCGGTTGCTCCTCTATTAAAGCCATTGCCTACCCCTTTTCTCCCATACTCATTCTGGCAAACTGATATTTGCCAGATTGAGTTGACCTGACCCACATGGGCGCAGGCACATATCCGGGTTCGTTTCGCTTGGAATCGTACCTGGATACTGCGAGCATGGGGCCTCGCATTGCTTGTCATCTATCGACGATACGCCAGACATAAGGGTTGAGACAAGCTCAGTCGCTGTCAGCTCTGGTCGTTTCGATTTGATCAGGGCGAGTGCCGCAGAGACATGCGGGGTCGCCATGCTGGTGCCTTGCTCATAGGCATAATAGCACGTTGCAACCGCTTCACCCGTTAGCGGGTCAGCACAATTCTCTGCTGTTTTGGTCGATAGAACGCCGTCTGGATTGCCGTCGCCATCATCATCGCGACCAAGATCACCGCCGGGCGCCAAGATGTCGACACCTTCCCCATAGTTTGAGTAAGGCGCGAGATAACCGCGGGCATCGCCGCCCGCTACAGTTACAACATTCCGGCAGCCTGCTGGCGTATAATACTCGGTTGGGACGCGGTCATTGCCGGCGGCAGACACGACCACAACACCTTGGGCTGTCACCTCATCAATCGCCGACTGAAGCGAACGCGGGCAAGCCTTGAACAGGCCAATCGAGAGATTGATAATGTCAGCTGGGTTCTTATTCCAGGCATACTCACCAAATTCATCAAATTCAGGCGCTGTGCCAGCGGCCCAGCGGATTGCATCTGATATATCTGAGATACGCCCGCCGCATTTGCCAAGCGCGCGAACCGGAACGATCTTCACGTTCCAGGCACCGCCTGCAATGCCGTCAGAGTTATTCGTTACGGCCGCGCCGACGATGCCTGCCACATGCGTGCCGTGATAGGTGTTAGCAAAGACGTTACGCTCCGGGCAGATATCACCTGGATCATTTGGATTCGAATCGCGGCTATCGCCGTCATTCCCAACATCAATATCGGTGACCATGTCCCAACCGGGAACAACATTCGGGGAGTCCTTGATATCCGGGTGCTCAAGTTGCAGGCCGGTATCAATAACGGCGACAACAACTTCGTTTGAGCCCTGAGAAGCTTCGGTGGTCCAGAAGTCTACAAAGCCCGCGCCACCGGGTGAAGCATCTGTGCCCGTCCCTTGTGTCTTGTAGTGCCACTGTAAATCAAACAAGGGATCATTCGGTGTGATACGGACTGGGCCAACGGGTCCGTTATTGCCGGGACGGCGGATCATCTGATGTTCGACAATATAGTCTTTCTCGACATATTCGAATTCACCCGACGCCTCCAGGTCCTGGATCACGCACTCCATCGCCACAAGTGTGTCAGCAGTGCCCTCAAGCGCTGCTGCTTCATCGCAAGTCACGTCGCTTTCGATTGCAACACGTCCGCCCTGTTGCAGAACTGCACCGCTGAAGGAGGTTGGGTTGAGCGCGTCTGCACCGATCTCGATGACCATCTGGCCTGAGCGTGACCTTTGAATGCTGGCGGCCACTTTGAACTTCGCCGCCGCTTCGATCATTTTGTCTTCGGCTTTCAGCTGACGCTGCAGCGCTGCATTCGGGGCAACCAGAGCGCGCGCGGCAACTTTGGGGTCCATTTTTGGCAGCATAGCCATGCGTTCTTCCGGCGTACTTGGCAGTTGCATGCGCATGCTGCGTGACATTGGCGCCTCAAGACCTTGTTCGACGCGTTTGTTACGGACTGTTTCTTTGAGGGGCGCACGGGGCAGCACGCGGTCGCTTGACCCCAAAGCCCTGACAGGGGCCTTCTGGCGCGGATCAACTACTGTGACCCATTTTTTCTTTTTGGTGTTCTGGATGTCATCAATAACTTCCGGGCTGAGCAAGGCTTCTTCAATGGTGCGCTCATCCGGGATGATGATCTTGGCCTGAGCCTCATCTGTGATGACAAAATCCTCGGCAGTCTCTGGCTCTGCAAGGACAGCCGCCATCTCAACCATGTCGGGGATGTCTTTTGGCTTGGCGACGATTGAGCCAACAACATAGCGCGGAGCGCGGCTTTGGTCAGTTGGCGTTATGGACTGGGCTTGAATCTTGCCAGCAAAGGCGCGGGCCTCAACGGGCACACCCGCCATCCGGTTTGGCTTTTCAGCGGCAGGGTCTGCCCCCGCGAGTTGATCCAGAACGGAGCCGCCAAGGTCCTGCACGCGCTGCATGCGCTCTTCCTGCTGATCACATGATGATAACCCAATGAGAGCTACCATGCTCGCTACAAGAGCTGTCTTGCGTCGCCAATTTGCTATTCTAGCCATAGTTGGTGTCCCCTAATCTACTTGCTCAAGCTGAGTTACCTTAACCATATGTCAATTGCGTGGCGAGTGAAATTAATCCAGCGCGCCAAGTGCTTTTCCAACCACTTCGCCTGCATCCTGAATCGCTTGCCGGGCCGGATTTGAAACCGCGGTCATATTCATGAAGCCATGTACCATTCCGGGGTGTTCCTTGATCGTGACCGGGACGCCATGTGCTGCCAGCTTTGAGGCATAGGCCCTGCCTTCATCCTTTAGAGGGTCCCATCCGCAAAGCACCATATGCGCTGGGGGAAGGCCTGCAAAATCATCGTCGTCTGCAAATAAGGGTGAGACCCGTTTGTCCATGCGTTCAGTGTCTTTGGCGATGTAACTGTCGCGAAAATAATCAAACAGATTGGGGGATAGAAAGAAGCCGCCTTCCTGGAAGGTCATTTTCTTGGCGCGAATATCAGCAAATTGTACCAATGGATAAAGCAGCAATTGAAAAGCGGGCATGATCCCGTCTGATCGGCTGGTTTCTTGCGCGATATAAGCAGAGAGGTTGCCGCCGGCACTGTCGCCTGCAACAGCGATCCTGTCTGGATCCAAGCCCAGAATGTCCCCGCGCTCAGTTGCCCAGGTCCAGGCTGCCAGCGCGTCTTCATGCGCGGTTGGGAATTTATGCTCTGGCGCTAGTCGATAGTCGATTGAAATAACGCGGCAGCGCGAGCCAGCAGCGAGGCGGCGACAGACAACATCATGGCTGTCGAGATCACCAAGAACGAAACCGCCGCCATGGAAGAACACAATAGCAGGTGCTGGTCCAATGCCCGCCGCTAAAGGGATATAGAGCCTGGCTTTTAGTGGCCCATCTGCACCGTCTACGACAAGATTGGAAATTTCAGCCAGATCTGGGAGGTCACGTTCCACTGAGCGGCTCGCGCGGTAGAAACTCTGCCGTAAGCCTTCGGTTGATCCGGCCCAATCCATGCCTGAAAACTCCGGCATTTTGAGCTTATCCATAAAGGCGCGTAAAGTATCGTCTATTGCCATGCCCAGACCTTAGCGCCGATCCCATGGCAATATAAAGACATAAAACGGTACGGATTGATTTGCCGGAATACGAGACGACTAACCAATAAAGAAATAGTCTTGGACCCGCGCGAGGGCATAAGGCGTGTTACCAACCATGATCTCAGGCATCAAATCGGCCCAAATGCGGCCCCTGACGTCTGGTGGCAGGCTTTTTGAGACGATGCCTACCGCTTGTCCAAGCTCGCAGACGTCAACGCTGGCGATAACGTCTTGCATTTTCGCGTAGCTTTGGCCTTCAGCGTTTGCAAAAGCGCCAATTTGCAGCGCCAAGGCCCATTGCTGTGCCCCTAAGGCTAGCCCGGCTTCTTGCAGGATCGTCTCGTCGCGCGCTGTGGGCCTACCATATCGTCTGGGTCTATCCTGTCCGGCTTTCGCCGCTTTCAAGACGTCGGTCATGAAGGCTGTAGCCCAGTCATATTGAGGCGAGCCATAAGGAAACTGAGCGAGCAAAGCCGAGACGAGCCTGTCATCATCCTGTATGAGGAACTCAGCGATCGTCGTTCCACTACACCAAGGGCTGTCTGTGGTTTTGAGCGTGGTCATACCCTCTGCGAACGAAGTAATAATCGTATCATAAGCCTCAACAGGTGCGTGCTGCATCACATAGGCTTGCGCCCCAAACTGCGCGAACAGGCCCTCAAGCACCAAATCAGCAAGCTCTTGCTGCGTCGCCCCGTCCTGAATCGAAAGTGCCGAGACATGCTCAAGTTTCGCAAAGGCTTCGGGATTAGCGGCTTTCAAAGCCTCAATCGCTCGGCGCGTTTCCTTATCCGTTAGAACGTCGAGAAGCTGGTCTGTGACTTTAACGGTCTTCGCATCAATCTTGGGGCCTGCCTCTGGTTTGGGGCCGAACAGAAACAGACCTGTAAACGCCGCTGTAACCAGAGCGACGATGGTAAGGCCAAGCCCAAGTCCGGTATGTTTGGCGGTCGGCGCGTTCATAGCTGTTTTCTAAAGCTTGATCACATTCGCGGGCGGGGCGTCAGAAAACAGGCTGCTGACCAAGTCGGCACGACAATCCTGAGTTTGGCGTTGATTGACATAGCCTTTGTCGGTGATCTCACCTTTATCGATGCTTGGCGGTTCGGTCATGACAAGGAACCGCTTGATACGCCGCGATGAACCGGGCTCGCCAGCATTGAAGGCACCGACTTTGGCGGCCAGATCTCTGGTAAAGGTTGTGAATGCGGCGAGTTGGTCGCCGCCAGCGGTCGCCACATATTCCGCAAAGGCTGCAGGGGATGGCCAGAACATCGCGCTGATGAAATTCTTGTCCTGTCCGCATATCACCGCGTCAAAGACCAGCGGTGAACAGGCCGCGACCAGATCAGGACGTAAGACCCCAACACTGACCCATGTGCCCGATGATAGCTTAAAATCTTCGCCAACCCGGCCATCAAAGATAATGCCTTGGTTCGGATCGTTTTCATCAACAAATTTCGCCGCATCGCCAAGGCAATAATAACCCTCTTCATCAAAAACTTCAGCGTTCTTATCGGGCAGGTTCAGATAGCCTGGCATTACTGTCTCGCCTTTGACGCGGACTTCCAGCTTGGACCCGTTGGGAACGAGTTTGAGCGTTAGACCGGGTAAGGGCAGACCGATCAGGCCAACCCGCTCTGCTTCCCAGTGGACAACAGTAATGCCCTGCGTTTCGGTCGCGCCATACATCGTGACGATTGGGATACGGCGGCCTGTTGCTTTGATGGCAAGCGTCTGAAGGCGGTCGTAAAGGTCGTCAGACAGAGTTGCGCCGCCATAGCCAACTTGGCGCATATTGGCGAAGAAGGCGTGCAAAAGCGTATCATCTTCCTCCATTGCCTCAGCGAGCATGGCGAGCGCAATCGGCGCGGTGCCGAATGTTGACGGTTTAGCGTCGCGCACATTGCGGATTGTCTCATGAAAAAGGGCAGGGGTGGGTTTCCCGCCATCAATCCAGAAGGTCGCACCATTCCAAAGCGCACCATTAAAGTTCACGTTCGACCCAGAAATATGATTCCAGGGCAGCCAATCGAGGAAATTATCGGCCTCATCCGGATTGTAATCTGGATCGCGCGCATCATCGCGCAGGCCTTGGACCCCGGCAATCATCGAACACATGGCACCTTGCGTCGTTGGAACAGGCTTTGGCATTCCAGTTGAACCAGAGGTGAAGAGATATTTACCTATTGTATCGTCGCTCAGGGTCTCAAGCGCGGCATCGACGGAAGGTGTAACGGGGGTTTGGGTCATACCAATGAATGATTTTACTGCGCCGCCCGCACCGTCTAGCGCGATAATCGTACAGCCATGATCGCCAAGGGCGTTCAGCGCGTTTTCAAATGGTGCAAGTTGCTGCACAAAAATGACTTTCGGCTTCACGGCGTTGAAGCAATGTTTCAACTTCTCGAAGTCGGTCGACATGGTCGAATAGGGCGTTGAGATCGGTGCAGCAGGCGCACCAATCGTCATGGCGGCAACCATGACGAGACCTGACTCGATTGAGTTGCCGGACAAGATCATCACAGGGGCATCAGGCCTCGCGCCCATATCCAGGAAAGCCTGCGCCAAGGCGCGCGACATAGAAAGCCCTTCACCATACGTAATGGCCTCCCAGGCATCTGTCTCGTGGTTGCGCTGTTTCAGCCAATCTCTGTCTGGGTGTATACCAGCGCGCGTGGCGAGTGCGTGTGGGATGGATCTTGGCCGTTCCCCGACAGCATGGCGTTGTTTGAGATAAATCGTCCCATCATCTTTGCGGATACACTCAATGTCGGGCGCTTTTTGCGCGAGCGGGCGGAAAGGCGGTAAAGCGGCGGCGTCTGGCATGTCTGGTCTCCCCATACTTTTCTTTTCTGCAGCCTATCAGTCCCAGCCTATCCGCCAAGAAAAATCGTGTTCAGGTTGACAGAAATTGAATCGTCAAATAACTTTGAAAAACAAAGTTACTGGAGCACGAAACAATGAATACGAGTTTGAGCGATGACCTCGCCTATGTCCGCGACCTAGCTGAGGCGGGCCAAAGCGCACCACTATTGGGGGGGCGCTTCATGGTCTGGTGGGGAAGCATAGTTCCCATAGCCTATATCGGTCACTACCTACTTTCCGTCGGCATACTTCCCGGAAGCGGTCCTGCTATTGGCTTAATGTGGATGGGCTTTGTCGTTATAGGCCTTGGCGGGCAGTTCATCCTAACTCGCACGTTCTCAAAGGGAAAACCCGGAGCCGCCTCTGCCGGTAACCGCGCGTCAGAATATGTCTGGATGGCAGGTGGTTTTGCAATTTTCGCTTTCTTTGTTGGGGCTGTTGCGAACTCTATTATGGGTAGTGCCCCAAGTCAGGGTTTTGCCTGGTCAGTGCCGATGATCTTGGCGCTATATGGAGTGGGGCAGCTTGTGTCTGGACTTATGGCAAATATACCCGCGCTTAAGTTTGCAGGGTTTGCGGCCTTCGCTGGCGTCGCAGTGACAGCCTTTTATACAGGTTCGAACTTGAGCTGGTTATTTGGTGCCGCTGTTGCCGTCATTGCGGTCCTCATTCCTGGGCTTATGCTGCTCAAGGCAGAACCTTCTGAAACTGTTTGAGGCGCTTGATGTCTGATAATCAAAACCCCTTTGACCATAGTGCGATTGATGATGTCATTCATGGGCGCTTGCGGCTTGGGATCATGGCGTATCTCTCAACGGTTAGCCCCGCTATATTCGGTGAGTTGAAACAGAAGGTCGGCGCAACAGACGGTAATCTCTCAACCCATCTTCGAAAGCTTGAAGATGCGGGATATGTGAGACAGGAAAAGCGCTTTGTGGGAAAACGCCCGCAAACCCGGATTTTCCTTACCGATGAAGGGCGTAAAGCCTGGATTGTCTGGATCAGCAGGATGCAAGATCTAATGAATGCGGCTGAGTGATGGCGCAAACCTGAACAGGACATGAAAAAACGGCTCCCGGCACATTCAGGAAGCTCCGAATAAGACTGTATCCAAGATTGAAAGGATACAGCCTTATGAAAGTGTCTCTGAAAGATATAGCGTTAACAGCCGCCATTGCCGTTGCAGCGATGGCCGTCGTTTTGCCCGCCAGCGCTCAATTGCGCGGCGGCGCATCTGCGAACGAAGCAATCGCTTTTAAAGACCCGGGCTTTCGCGGTCAGGCCTTGGTGATTGAGGGTGCTGAACCCAATCTCGCTGAAATACGCTTCAATGATACAATCTCTTCGATTGAGCTTAGCGGCACATGGGAGATTTGTACCGATCCAAACTATCGCGGCCGCTGCGAGGTTATAGATGGGCCAGTATCGCATCTTTCTGAGTTTAGGCTCAATGACAATATTACGTCCCTGCGCCCGATCAATGGCCGCCGCGCTATCCGCAATGATCGCCGACAGGATAATAGACGCCGCGAGCGCCGTGTGAGTGGAAACGGAGACGCAATTGTCTTGTTCCGCGACCCAGAGCAACGGGGTGCTGCCGTTGGATTTGACCGCGCCATTCGGGACCTGAAAGACGCCCGGTTTAATGATACGGCCAGCTCCATTCGCGTGAACTCAGGGCAGTGGCTTGTGTGTGAGCACCCAGACTATCGCGGCAATTGTGAAGTTGTTGACGGTACGGTTTGGAACCTCCGTAATTTGGGCCTGAATGACCGGATTAGCTCGCTTCGTCGCTATGATGGGCGCGGTGACTATGCCCGCCGAAACGACCGCTACAACCAGCGTCGCACCCGCGGGTACTCCACCCCGCAGCCGCGCACAGTTGGCTATGGAAATGACCGGGACCGCGGATATGGTCGCCGCGATAATCGCCCCGACGTTTATCAGTTTGATCGTCCCCGTGATGCCTATGGTGACCGTATCCGTGCGAGACGCGGCAATGCCCAGCGCTTTTGCCAGAATAATGGATACTCAGAAGCCATCGAGGTGGAAACCAATGGACGCTACATTGGTTGCGTTGTTTGTGCCCGCTAGGCTCTAAGCCCCTTTGATCCCTGAAACGGATCATGTTCAGCCACCAGATGCCCCGGACTGACTTCGATCAGCTTCGGGGCATATTGTATGGCGTCCGGGTCATCGACCAGCACAGATTTCAAGAACCGCAAAGGTGCCCGGCTATCCAATGGACTTGGCAAGTCGCCTTCCAGTTTAACCTTCTTGCGGGCGCGTTCTGCCCTGGGGTCCGGGGCTGGTACAGCTGAGATCAGCGCTTGTGTATAAGGGTGGCGGGCCTCTTCATAAATCTCGGTGCGACCCGCAATCTCAACGACTTTCCCAAGATACAGTACCATGACGCGGTGGCTGATCTCACGCACCACGGAAAGATCATGGCTGATAAAGATCATCGCTAGGCCAAACTCTTTTTGAAGCTCAATCAATAGATCGACAACCTGCGCCTGAACCGAAACATCAAGCGCTGATACGGCCTCATCACAGACCACAAGCTTAGGGCCGAGGATCATTGCCCGGGCAATCCCGACCCGCTGGTTCTGTCCGCCTGACAGCTCATGAGGGTAGCGATTGATCAAAGCTGGATCGAGACCGACCCGCGGCATGATTTCACGTACTTTTGCCTCGCGCTCTGCTTTGGTGAGGTCGGGTGTGTGCACCGTCAAAGGCTCAGCCATGGAATTACCAATCGTCATTCGCGGGTCGAGGCTGGCCATTGGGTCCTGAAACACGATTTGAAGATCGTCCCGCAAGCCATTCATGGTCTTGCGATCTGCTCCGCTTATGTCGCGGCCCATCCACGCAATCGTTCCAGCCGTTTGCGGGACAAGTTTGAGCACGGCGCGGGCCAAGGTTGATTTTCCGCACCCGCTCTCGCCGACAACCCCTAGCGTTTCGCCGGGCTTGAGTTTGAAGCTGACGCCGTCGACCGCCTTCAGCGGCTTGGTTTTACCAAATAGACCACCGCCAATATTGATGGGGAAATGAACTTTCAGATTATCTGCGCTGAGGATGGGCTCAACCTCTACGCTTGGAGCGGGGCCAAGAGAGGGGCGGCCTTCGCGGTTGGGCTGATCGATACGCGGCACAGCCTCCAGCAGCATCTTGGTATAGTCATGCTGGGGATTATAGAAAATATCATCAATGCCGCCTTGCTCAACGATCTCGCCATGACGCATGACAACGACCCGGTCGCACATCCTGGCGACCACGCCCATATCGTGCGTGATGAGCGCAATGCCTGTATCGGTTTCGCGTTTTAGCTCATCCATAAGGTCAAGCACCTGCGCTTGAACCGTGACATCCAAAGCAGTGGTCGGTTCATCGGCGAGGAGAAGCTTAGGCCCGCATAGCATCGCAATGGCAACCATGACGCGCTGGCGCATACCACCTGACAGCTCATGCGGGAATTGGTCCATGCGGCGGGCGGCCTCAGGGATGCGTACATGTTCTAACCAGTCGACACAGGTTTTATTTGCATCTGTACTTGTGAGTCCTTTGTGAAGCTTCAGTACTTCACGCATTTGCGCCCCAACGGTCATATGCGGGGTGAGACTGGTCAGCGGGTTTTGAAAGATCATTGAAACTTGATCGCCCCGAATATTGCGCAGTGTCTTGGTGTCGGCGCTGAGCATCTCGGTGCCCATGAAGTTCACAGACCCGGTCGCCGTACCATTATCTGCCAGCAGGCCCATTGCGGCTAAGACGGTTTGGCTCTTTCCCGACCCTGACTCGCCAACAATGCCGAGACATTCGCCTGCGGCAACCTCAAACCCGGTGCCTTTAACGGCCTGAATCTGGCCATCAGGTGTATCGAATGTCACTTTCAGGTCGCGGACGGTTAGAATAGGGCTGGCCAAGCGCGTAAACTCCTTATCTTGGATTGTTTTGAATGGGTGCGACAGGTGGGCGTCTGTCAAGAGCCA
>CAZGVG010000014.1:0-38012 GCA_964528975.1 uncultured Hyphomonas sp. | reverse complement strand
TGCGCACACTGGCGGAAATGGAAAATATCCGTAAGCGCTCTGAACGTGAGAAAGTTGATGCGCGGGTCTACGCGATTGAGAAGTTTGCGCGTGATCTGCTCAATGTATCTGACAATATGGCGCGGGCGCTAGAGGCGCTGCCAGATGAAGAGCGTGAGGCACTGACCGAAGGCGGCAAGGGCCTGCTGGGCGGCATCGAGATGACACAAAAAGAGCTGCACACGGTGCTGACACGGCATGGCGTGACCGCGATTGATGCAGAGCCCGGCGGCGCATTTGACCCGAACCTGCATCAGGCGGTGGCGAATATCCCAAGCGAGCATCCAAACGGAACGATTGCCAGCCACTTCCAGACCGGATGGCGGATCGGGGACCGTGTGCTGCGGGCTGCGATGGTTGCTGTAAGCGCTGGCGAGGCGAATTAGCCTGATTTTGGTTTGCCTCTAAGAGCTTCAATCTCTATTTGTGCTTCTTCTTTACCTTCTGACCCTGCTTTTGCATCGGCATTATCCACTGCCTCTTCGAGGGCATTAATACCGACTGTCGCACCGCATTTATGATGATAAGGGGTAATTTCAGTCGCTGCTAAGAAGTAGCTGCCATTAGTTTGTAGCAATAAACCCATAATTCGGGATCGCTCTTTTTTGCGAAGAGCCATAACTGACTTGTATATAAGCAATGGTGACTTCCCGCCAAGAACAGTCCTTCTAAGACTATCTTCAGTTCCACCCGCGAAAGTCGAAAGCCCGGAAAGTATGTTAGCGCTTCTTATGGGGGCTGAAATGCTTGCAGCAGACGAAAAGCCTAAGCTAGCAATGTTTAAACCTGATGAAACAGTATTTGTCGCGGTAACAATTCCAGCCATGTATTTTTCACAAGCCATATCTGATTGAGCAATAAGAGCTATGATTGTCGATTTCTGAATAACATGATCTTTATTAGCTGCTGCCGATAGTGCCGCGCTTGCAGATATTTGGTTGATCGGTTCTTGTTTAACTTCTGTGGTTCTGTCGATAAGGCCAATTAGTTTTGCTGTATCTTCTTTCAAGAAAAGCTTATCAGGATAATTACTTGTTTTTTTACCAGATATGTACGGTGCCGCCGTGCAAGATATCAGAAGTAAGAGTGCTGACGTAGCAGCTAAGAGAATTCTGTACATAATGTCCCCCCTTGTAGCATCTCATCGTAAACTGGGATTACGCGAAATTCTGTGACGACGGTCACACCAATCCCACAAAAACCCTTGAACGTGGCTAATATCTCACCACATCGCATACGAACCGAGTGAGCGGAGTGAAAAGCCGTTGTCACATGGAATGCAATTCATATAGAGAGCCGCTGGACGCTGGTGCTGCATTGCAGGCCGACTCAAGGCAAAAGGCGGCGGCTTAGGAAAGAGAGAGACTTTTATGGGAAAGATCATCGGGATTGACCTCGGAACCACCAATAGCTGTGTGGCCGTGATGGATGGCGGCGACGCCAAGGTTATTGAAAACAGCGAAGGCGCACGCACCACGCCGTCTGTTGTTGCTTTCACAGATGGCGGCGAACGCCTGATCGGGATGCCCGCGCGCCGTCAGGCCGTGACCAACCCGGATTTCACTTTCTACGCGATCAAGCGCCTTATCGGCCGCACGTTCAGCGATCCGACTGTGAAAAAAGATATGGCGATCTCACCCTATGGAATCGTCAAGGGTCCAAACGGTGATGCCTGGGTCAAAGGCCGCGACAAGGATTACGCGCCGCAGGAAGTGTCGGCTTTCGTGCTGACCAAGATGAAAGAAACCGCCGAAGCCTATCTCGGCAATGAAGTCACGCAGGCTGTTATTACCGTCCCAGCCTACTTTAACGACGCGCAGCGTCAGGCCACCAAGGATGCGGGCAAAATTGCCGGTCTTGAAGTCCTGCGCATCATCAACGAGCCGACCGCCGCGGCGCTGGCATACGGCCTTGATAAGGGCGAGAACAAAGTCATCGCGGTTTATGACCTTGGTGGCGGTACATTTGATGTCTCGATCCTCGAGATCGGCGATGGCGTCTTTGAAGTGCTGTCGACGAATGGTGATACATTCCTCGGCGGTGAAGACTTCGACATTCGCCTCTACGAGCACATTCTTTCTGAGTTCAAGAAAGAAACCAGCATCGACCTTAGCAATGATAAGATGGCGGTACCGCGTATCCGTGAGGAAGCCGAGAAGGCAAAGAAAGAACTGTCCTCTGCATCTACATATGAAGTAAACTTGCCGTTCATTACAGCCGATGCGAGCGGACCGAAGCACCTCAACATGAAGATCACACGTGCGAAGCTAGAAGGCCTCGTGGCCGACCTGATCAAGCGCACGATCGATCCTTGTAAGAAGGCGCTTGGTGATGCTGGCAAGTCTGTTGGCGATCTAGACGAGGTTGTTCTGGTTGGCGGCATGACGCGCATGCCTGCAGTCCAGGAAGCTGTGAAAGGCTTCTTCGGCAAAGAGCCGCACAAGGGTGTGAATCCAGATGAGGTTGTGGCACTTGGTGCGGCGATCCAGGGCGGCGTGCTGCAAGGCGACGTTAAAGACGTTGTTCTGCTTGATGTGACGCCGCTGTCGCTCGGGATTGAAACGCTTGGCGGCGTCTTTACGCGTCTGATCGACCGCAATACGACGATCCCGACCAAGAAGAGCCAAACCTTCTCGACTGCTGAGGATAACCAGCCTGCGGTGACCATCCGGGTCTTCCAGGGGGAGCGCGAGATGGCGGCGGACAATAAAGCGCTTGGCCAGTTCAATCTGGAAGATATCCCACCTGCGCCGCGCGGATTGCCACAAATTGAGGTGACGTTCGATATTGATGCGAACGGTATTGTCTCTGTTGGCGCAAAAGATAAAGCGACCAATAAAGAGCAGCAAATCACCATCCAGGCTGATGGCGGTCTGAAGGATGAAGACATCCAGGCGATGATGAAAGACGCTGAGGCCAATGCCGAGGCCGATAAAGCCCGCCGCGAACTGGTCGAAGCGAAGAACAATGCTGAAGCCCTTGCGCATCAGACCGAGAAGCAGCTCGACGAGCATGGTGATAAGGTTGGCGATGATGTCAAAGACGAGATCAAAGCTGCAGCCGATGCGCTTAAAACTGCGGCTGAAGGCGAGGATCTGAATGATATTCAGACAAAGCATCAGGAGCTGATGACAGCGGCGATGAAGCTCGGCGAGGCCATCTATGGTGCGCAGCAGGCTGAAGCAGCAGAAGGCGATGCTGCTGCAGACGCAGCCGCTGACGGTGATGACGTTGTCGATGCCGACTTTGAAGAAGTCGATGATGATCGCGCGAGCGCCTAAGACGCTTTGATCTTTTGAAATCTGGAAAGCCCGGTTCTAATCAGCCGGGCTTTTTCTATGAAACGTCCTTGCCAGGGCAAACTGCAACTGTTGAGAGCACTAGATCAGATTGCGCAAAGACGAGGCGTCGTGTCACTTGAGACGAAATGATGCAATTCTGATCTGGGGCGCGATTGTTCTTGGTATAGCCGATCCATAGATAAGCCGTTTCCGGGGTGTCTGCGCGGTGTCCATCAATGCCTTCAAGTTTCGGTTCCATGAGTGGGCTGATCAGATGAAGGGGGGCCGCATAATAAGTTTTTGGAAGCTCTGCATCCTCAGTCATCTTGGTGTTTAGGTGTTTAGCACTTTTGCGCAGTGACAGACCCCAATAGTCGAGCTCATGGCTTCTGGCGTCAGTGCGGATGCGGCCCACCTCATTGAAGTAAACATAGTTGTACGGATAGAGCTGAACATTATCGACCACGAACATCGCCATACTGGCAAAGAGCAGGGCGCTCGCGCCTTTGCGTATCCGTGTATGGTTTTGGGTGATTTGATGCCCCGCCACGAACATGCAGCAAATCAAGGCTGGCATTATGAATAGGAGGTGGCGAATGCCCGTATAAAGCGCTGAATCTCTTGCTGCGATAAGAAGTAGAGGGAGAAACGCAGCCGCCAAAAGGATGCGCTCAAGGGTTTTACCGCGCCATGCAAGATATAGGCTGGTCGGAACAATCGTAACCAGCAAGAGCAATGGCCAGCGCGCACCGAGCCAGCCCGATAGGTATGTCATCGCCGACCAATCCTCAGCTGAGGGTCTCAGACAGATGCCGTCGGTAAGCGTACAACCTGCCCACTCGTGATAGCTCATGTAAGAAATTGACTCGATTACAAACCGGATTGGCTCAAGCCAGGCCGCTGGGGTCAGGACATAAGTTCCTATGACTGTAATCAGCCCCGCGAGTGTCAGGGCTTTCAAACGTGCTTGAACGGGGCCTAGTTTTAAAGCGGCAAGAAAAACGCAGATCCATTGCACAATTAGCAGAGGTGCGCCGACAAGCTTTGTCGTCGCGGCGCCAATTGTTGCAACGACCAGAATGATAACGCCATCCTTATAGGCTTTTGGATCCTCAGAGTAGGCTTTGAAAGCGCCGTAGAGCGCCAGCGTGTAGAAAAAGCCAAGCGCCAAGTCTTTATAATTGAAGAAGGAATGTCCAAGCCATGTCGGGTAGAGCATCAAGAAAGCTGATCCCAGCAGGGCTATCTTGGTATTCTCTGTGAGGCGTTTAAGAATATGATAAACCAGAACGACTGTACCAGTCCCCCAGAGCAAGCCTGTAAAATGCAAGAGCCATCGGAAAACGGTTCCGCTTTGCATCTGATCTAGTTTGAATAGCTGTGCGATTATGTCTGTTAGCCATGCAGCCGGGAAAATCGGGATAAGCCCATAATATTCAAGATCAGCATAGATCGTTTCGAAGTCGCGGCTGAAATTACCGTTCAGAACGTCATAGGCGAATGACGTAATTTCATAATAGCCATAGCGATGTAAATCTTCATCCCACGTTGCGCCCGTGATCAATTGTACGCTGATGAACAGAGTAAACATGCCTAAGGCCAGTAGGGCGGCCCAGATGTTTGGACGTATGCTAACGGACTGGAATGTTCGTCCCCATCGGGTACTCTTAAGATGTATAGCTTGATCCAACTGAGATGGCCTTACTACCTGTAGCCTGCCGTTTCTATCTCATAGTATGGTTAATCTAGAGCGTATGGAGCGTCTAAAATCCTTTCGTCTGCCTTAAGCTTTTACAGCAAAAAGCCCGATGCTTTCGCACCGGGCTTTGCGTCTGTTCGGGTCGCAGAAGGCCTAAGCGGCAACCGCTTCCTTCTTTGGCTTTGGATCACGCAGGACATAGCCGCGACCCCAAACCGTTTCGATATAGTGCTCACCGCCTGTCGCGTTCTGAAGCTTCTTGCGGAGCTTACAGATAAACACGTCGATGATTTTAAGCTCTGGCTCGTCCATACCGCCATAAAGATGGTTGAGGAACATTTCCTTGGTGAGCGTCGTGCCCTTGCGAAGGGATAGAAGCTCAAACATTTGGTATTCTTTACCCGTCAGGTGAACGCGCTCATCGTCGACTTCGACGGTTTTTGCATCCAAATTGACCAGAATGTCGCCTGTACGGATGACGCTCTCGGCATGGCCTTTAGAGCGGCGTACGATAGCGGTAATACGAGCGATCAACTCGTCTTTATTAAACGGCTTGGTCAAATAATCGTCTGCGCCGTAACCAAGGGTCTTAACCTTAGCTTCGATGTCCGGATTACCAGACAGGATCAGTACGGGGGTGTTTACACGCGCCATGCGCAGCTGTTTCAACACATCGTAACCAGAAATGTCCGGTAGTGAGAGGTCGAGAATGATGATGTCATACTCGTAAACTTTGCCGAGATCGACACCTTCTTCACCAAGATCGGTTGTGTAGATATTGAAGCCAGCGGCTTTCAACATCAGTTCAATACTCCGGGCGACTGCATTGTCGTCCTCAATCAATAAGACTCTCATTCTCAACTCCCCGAATCAGTCTAGTAATTACATTAGCCGTATCATTAACCATTGTGAATCTAGGTAATGAAGCTTACCGAAGATTTAACAATCGGACTCGAAACGGTATTTTTATTCATACCTCTTAACAGTGAAGATCCTGCCCGGATCGCCCAAGAAGCGTATGGGCAATGGCGATAACGTCCTGAATGGGCTGCGCTGTCGGTGTTGTTGATATTAACGTCTGCTGACTGCGAATAGCTTCACGCACGGCATCGTCCCGCATGACCGTTCCAGCCAGCTGCGGTCGGAAGCCTAAAAAGGTCTGGCAGGCCTGCGACACTGCAGAATATGTGCTTTGTCCGGCCGCGCGCGTTTCACACTGGTTGATCGCGATGGTTTGTTCGACGCCTGGGGCATATCCCTTCAACACTTTGATGAAGGCATAAGCATCCGTCATTGAGGTTGGCTCATCGGTGATGACCATCAGAACCTTATCAGCGGCACGTGCAAGGCGCATGCAGTTGGCTTCAATCCCGGCGCCCAGATCAAGGATGACCTGATCATATTGAAGCGCGAGGGCAGAAAGACCTGCGGCAAGACGGGCAACTTCTTCAGATGACAGTTCAGCAAGAGCGCCTGAACCAGAACGACCTGGCAGGACATCAAAGCCGCCATCTGCAGATCCGCCATCGACAGGCGTTACGGCGTCTTCCAACTCAACCCATCCTGCAATAACAGCAGCAAGATCAGTTTCTGGGGCGATACCAAGCTGGACATCGACATTCGCAAGGCCCAAGTCGCCATCAACAAGTAGAGTTCGCTTGCCAGCCTGAGCCATGGCGCTGGCGAGGGTAATCGACATGAAGGTCTTGCCGACCCCGCCCTTACCAGAGCCAACAGCGATAATAGAAGCCGGTTCAACGCGCCGCGGAGGGCGTTGGGTCGGTCTTTCCTGTGATTTCGGGAGGAGGAAGCTCATTATGCAGCTCCTTTCAGGGCGACATGGGCAGGTGCATCTTCAGTGAGCAACTGCGCCAGTCTGGATGAGGTGGCAGGGACAAGGCCCCCGCCGATAAACGGTGTGACCGCAAGATGAGAAACAGCGATCTTGGCCGATGCCAGAGCCGCAAAGATGCCGCCCCGCCGCCGCGTCACATCGAGTTTGGTGACGATTGCGCGTCTGATGCCGCAGCGGCTAAATGCGCGGGCCGCTTCAGACAAGTCTTCCGGGTGTCCCTCGGCGCTGATCACCAGAACGGGTTCGGCGTCAATCACCGCAATCAGGTCTTGCAGGCTGGCCATGTCATCCTGATCGAATGGAATAATTGCCGGCAGGTCGATGACACAGCGTTTTCCATCGGCCTTGATGGTTTTCAGCAAGGCGAACAATTCGTCTGGTGTCGCAACAGAGCGAACCTGACCATGTTCACGTTCTAGATATGCTGCGAGCTGCGCCCCGCCTGCGGTCAGATCAAGGTCTGCTGCAACGGGAAGGATTTCTGCTTTTGCAACAGCCGCCCGGCGGGTCAGCTTGGCGGCTGTGGCGGTTCGACCATGACCCGGCGCGCCCACCAGAAGGATGTCGCGGTGTGGGACGGGCGGGATCGGATCGCAGGTCAGGAGGCTTTCAAGGCCAGCGGCGATCGCGGAACTTGGTTCAGCGCCATTAAAGCTACCATTAACGCCAGCATCAGCGATGCGGTCTGCAAAACGTTGCGGCGCGCCATGCCATAGAAGTGAGTCGCGCACGCGGTTACGGATCGGGCTTTCAACCAACCGCGGCGGCGGGGCTACGCCTAGACGCGTCAGGATGCGTGATTCATTCGGAACCATGCCGCCGCCTAGTTTGTCAGTTGCGGCGCGGACTTCCACGCCTCCAGGAACTTCGCGCTCAGACAGGATGATTGCTTCATCACCCATCTCGGCGAAGATCATTGCCTTGGCAGCCTCTAGGGACTCAGCGGCAAACATCTTCATTCGCATACGGCACACTCCACTCTATGAGCGTAGTGTTGGCGAGAAATGGTTAACAGAACCTGTTGATTTGTTAGTTTTTCACAGTTTGCTGTAAACTGTGGATAAAATCGGAATTAGGCGACCCGGCGCTCATCAACGATTTCGCTAAGGGTCACGCCCAACTCACCATCAGCAATGACAAGCCGTCCACGGGCCATCAGGCGATCTGAAACATAGATGTCGACGAGGTCCGTTGTGCTGCTTTCCAGCGCTAGGATTTCACCCTCGGACATCGCCATCAGGTCTTCAACAGGTATGCGGGCTTCGCCGAGTACGACATCAACTTGAACCGGGACATCCATCAAACTGTTTTCCAAGGCGTGATTTACACTCATTCTGTCAATCTCTTTACAAGGGCCGAAACAACAAAGTCGCCTCTAATGGTTGCCGACAAGTGAACAGGCAAGTTATTTTGTGAATAATTCGCCCTGGCCATCCAGTACGATGCTCGCAAGCCGTCGTACGCGCTCAAGCGCTTGTGCTCGGTCACCTTCATCAATGGCCGCGTGTTCCAAATGCGTCGCTAACTCCAGAATGCCTGAAAGTGCGCTTTTCATTTCAGCAGAGACCGCCGAGAGCTTATCAGCTTCTGATGCCAAGGTTTCATCACGGGCCAGAGAGGCGCTTGTTACTTGCGCATCGGCAATAAGCGCTGAAAGCTCTGGGGCAGTCAGCGTGATCATGTCCTTTGGTTCAGGTTTTGGCGCGCTGAAGTCACTTTCAAACGGATACGGTTTCAGAGTTTCAATCCGGCGTTTCATTCAATCAACTCATCGTCAGCTTCTTCGTCAAGTATATCGCCTCGCTTCACGAGCGAACGGGCGAGGGTGAGGATTTCGGCGCGGGCAGCGTCAATCTCACTCCGGCGCAGAGGCCCCGTTGCCGCGATCTCGCCGCGCAGCAAATCTCCGGCGCGCTGGGTCATATTACTAAAGAAGGCCGCCTCGACGGCGGTGTCGGCACCTTTGAGGGCAACGGTCAGAACGGCGCGGTCTGTGCTTGCCAGGATGGTTTGAAGGCTCGCATGACCAAGCCGGGCCAAATCTTCAAATGTGAACATCAAGGCGCGGATTTTTCCAGCGGCGCCCGGTTCTGCGGTGTCCAGAGAGGTGAGCAAGTCTTCTTCAGAGCGGCTATCAAGATTGTCGAATATCCGTGCGACGCGTTCATGCCCGTTTGAAACACTGGCGGCGCTGGTCTGACTGATCGCGCGCTCTAGAGTGTCCGCGATGGCTTGTTTTGCAGAGGGGTGAATGTCTCCAAGGCTTAGAAGGCGCTTTAGAACTTCTGTTGCGACTGATCGCGGCAAGGCGCGAACCGTGCTTGCGGCGGCGCCCGCATTCAGATTGGACAATATGACCGCGATAATTTGCGGCGACTCATCCTGAACAAGGTTTGCAATGCTGGCGCCATCTCTTCCTGACAGGGTTGTCCAGATTGTTGCGGCCTTGGTTGTGGTTTGCAGGTTCGACCCAGAGGTCATTTGCTGCACATAGCTTGAAAGCGCTTGTTCTTCATGGTCTGGATTTTCAGGCAAGGCTGACATGGCAGTGCTAAGGGCCTGGGCTTCCTGCGGGCTTAGGCTCGACCAGACGGATGCGGCTCTGGCGCCGAGCGCACGCATGAGCATGGCGCTTCGCGTTACGCCTGCTGCGGGTAAGTGCGGTTGAGAGCGGGCAGGTAAGCTCATGACTCCTCCGAATAACTCATCCAATCGCGAACAAGATTTGCGGTCTTGTCCGGTTGGGCTTCAGCCAGAGTTGAGGCTGTTTGTAGACTTGAGGGTAAAGCTTTGCGCGGCGTCTCAGATCTATCTGTGCGTCTAAGTGTCGGCTCGGGACGGGGCAATGCCGGCGCAGCGTGCTCAAGAGGCTTGCTTCGGACAGGGATGACCAATGACCCGATGAGGAGAATGCAAAGTAGGCCAAGGCTTGTGAACTCAGCCATTTGCAGCGGTGTCAGCGTTCCGCCAATGCCGCGTGCAAAGGGAAATTGCGTCAGCGTGAGCGTATCTTTTTCTGGTACATATCCGATTGAAGCGATGAGGACGTTCTCAATCTGCAGCCTTTTGGCACGAAGGTCAGTTCCGACCTCACCGTTGAGCATGATCAGGATGGATTTGGTCTCGCGCCCTGAGATGGTAACCCGTACTTCACCTTCACCGGCAATCGGTTCGAGCAGATAGGTCAGCTCACGTTCGGTAGAGTTTCCGACAGGCTCTGACTGAATCGATCCAAACAGATCAAAGGCTCGGATAGAAAGAACCCCCGCCGCAATAATGATCGCGGCAAGGGTCAAGATACGCGTGGTGGGCGTTCTGTCTGTCGCGGTCATTTACGTCACCTATTCCTGCGGAATTGCAGGTTTCCCGTCACTTCATACGGGAGGCGGCGTAAACGGCGCTTTAACGCTACTTAAAGCAGCGTCTTATCTGTATTGCTGGGCGCGTGTTGTGCGCAGGCCTTTACGACCATGCTTTGAGTAAAGCTGGCGCCAGCTGGCAAATTCTTCTTCGCTGAGGTCATAGCGCTGAAGCGCATCGCCTTCGGTCAATAGACCGCCGCTCACCGCGGCAACAACTTCTGCCTTGCGGCGTGTAACCCAGCGGCTGATGCCGGGTTTTGGGAGATCTTCGAGGGTCAGCGGGCGGCCGTCTGGGCCTTTTACGCTGATCATTTGTGCATTCTGCGCCATATGTTCCACCATCTTCTGCATGTGTGTTGGCCACGTTCTGTCGCCATGATGGTGTTTTACACGTTCCGAATTAAGGGCAGTTTCAACTAGACCCGGTAATTTTCATGAAAATTGGATGCATTCCCGGAGACCCCGTTAGGACCCTGTTTGCAAACCTGTTTCGAAACGGGTCAGGTTACCGGTTCTGTAATGTTTGCAATAGGCTCAGGCCTAAGCGCGCAAACGTTCATCGGCGGCAATCGTATTTGCGATAAAGCCGCCGCCGAGAATTTTCGTGCTTCCCGAAGGATCGTACAGAACGCAGGCTTGGCCGCGCGCGACGCCTTCTTCGGAGGCGTCGAACCAGACAGCTGGCTTGGTATCGTGAAAGCCTAGGCGAGCGGGCAGGGGCTCACGCGTTGAACGCACGCGCGCCAAAACGGCGTCGCCGCGCCCACACGCATCCGTAAGAGATCCAGCGCCCAGCCAGTTCAATTCCTCAAGCGTTAGCGCAGCCGTCAGTAAGGCCTCACGCGGCCCGACAATCACCTGGCGTTCCCGCGCGTTGATCTTTACGACATAGAGCGGATCGCCAACAGCGACGCGAAGCCCGCGGCGTTGCCCGATCGTGTAATGGATCACACCCTCATGCGTTCCGAGGACGCGGCCATCAAGATGTACGATCTCACCCCCGCGCCCAGACCCGGGGCGCAGCTTCTCAACAACCTTGGCATAGGAGCCCTCAGGCACGAAGCAAATATCCTGGCTGTCAGGTTTGGCTGCGACGGGCAGGGCGAAATGATCGGCCAGTTCCCGAACCTGAGTCTTGGGTAAATCGCCAAGTGGAAAGCGGACATAATCCAGCTGTTCTTTGGTTGTCGCAAACAGAAAATAGGATTGGTCGCGGCTGGCATCCATCGCGCGGTGCAGCTCGGGCGCGTCATCGCCTTCAACCCGGCGGATATAGTGCCCGGTTGCCAGACAGTCAGCCCCCAGATCTTTTGCTGTGCGGAGCAGGTCCGAGAATTTCACCGTTTGGTTACAGCGAATGCAGGGGATCGGCGTTGCGCCCGACAGGTAAGTGTCAGCAAAATCTTCCATCACTTGCTCTTTGAAGCGGCTCTCATAGTCCAGAACATAGTGCGGGATGCCGATCTGGTCTGAGACGTTTCGAGCATCGTGAATGTCCTGGCCGGCGCAACATGCGCCCTTTTTTTCAATCGCTGCGCCATGATCATAGAGCTGCAGCGTGATGCCGATGACGTCATAGCCGCGTGCTTTCAGGAGAGCTGCAACCACTGAGCTATCAACGCCCCCAGACATGGCGGCTACGACGCGGGTCTCGCCGGGTGGTTTCGAGAAGCCAAGTGAATTGAAGGCACCGGGCGCAGGATCGGGCTCACGCGCGGTGAGCGAGGTCATATCAGTCATAATAGTCTCCAGACAGGTTCAAGGCCCGCAGCAGATGAGTTTGACGTGGATATAGTCCGCAATCGTTCCGGATGAAAGCCCAGTCGGCAGAGACGCTAAATCTCGTTCAAGGCTTGCGGTCGCTTCGCGGCCTGCGGGCTTTCAGCTAGCGTCTTGGCCTGCGTGCGCCAGTTATTGCGCTCAATCTCGCCTCGATAGTTTTTCAGCTTGCTGTCCATATAAGTGACGTCTTCATCGCTCCAGCCAGCAATCTGCCAGAAATAGAAGACGCCAATGTCATTCAGGAGGCCATGCAAAACTGGACCGACGCCGTGGATTTGTTTCAAGTCATCCGGGTTTCCGAAACCTGCCTCCAGCAAGAGGTCAGCGCGTTCGTCAGGGTGGCGAATAATATCAATCGGATCAAGGGACTCATCTGGGCGATCGCCGCGCGTCAAGCTTTTAACGCTTGCATTCTCCCCCGGGCCAGAGCGATAGGGCTCTCGCTGCGGGGCTTCATAGGATGTATCCAAAGCCTCACGCGTGCGCATCATGTGGTGCGTTGCTGCCAACCCATACTCAATTGAGGTCAGGCGGTTCTCAATGCCAATCAGGTCCATACGGCTGTCCACAGAGCGCATGGATTTTTGCAGAGACGCCATATCAATATCGCGCATCCCGAAGACAATTTCTTTCATATCGTTCAGCGTGTTTTCCATAGGTTTCAGCGCATTAATCGCTTCAAGTTCTGGGCGCATTCCGGCCATCAAACTGCGCGTTTCGTCAATGCGCTTGGAAAGTGGCATGAGATCGACATCCGTGTTGATCTCAGACAAGGCTGCTTTCATGGATGCAAGACTGTCGCGATGCTCATTCAGAATTGTGTCGCTGAGCGTATTTCCAGCGCGAACGTCGGCGCCAAGGTCTGTCATCGTGTTATTAAGCTGTGTGACCTGCGCGCTCAGGTCTGTCTGCTCACCGGGTGAAGCCACAGCATTTTCGACACTATCCAGCTTGACCTGCATAGCCCCGAGAACAGATTGCAGACCGCCCATCCGGGTCTGATAATCTTTGATATAATCCTCAGGCAGGCCGCGATTGGCGGTGACATGTTGGCCGAGCTGCGCGACGCGATTTCGCAGGTCATCAAGTCCGGTATTCAGCGCTGTCATGCGCTGCTGATAATCGGCCATGAAGGTTTGCGGCAGATCGGTCGTTGCTGGCGTCGTGTTCGCAAGCTTGGCATCCATGACTTGTAAGCGCTCAAGCACAGGGTTCAGATCTGTCTGTTCAGACCCGAATGCGCCGCTGCCAAGCATGCTTTCGATTTGTTCGAGGCGTTCATTAATTGGCGTTAGGTCTGTGTCTTTGCCGGAAAGCTTTGACTCAAAGCTTGTAAGCCTTTGTAGAACAGGGGCAAAGTTTGTATCAGCTGCCGCCGCTGGAGCAGGCATTTTCTTCTGAAAGTCTTCAAGCTCGCTGCGCAATTGAGGCAAGGTCAGGCCTCCGACAGCACTCGCTCCCTTACCCGACCCTAACGTCTGGGATTTGAAGGCATGCGTAACATCTTCATACCGGGTCCGGAGCCACCAATACATCAAGGCCGCACCAAGCACCGCAGCCAGCGTCATTAGAAAGAGTATCTGTAAGATCAGGAACCACATTGTCTTGTCCTTAAGTCCATCATCAGCTCATGCCCTATTCATTCGGGTTCATGATCCGCATTTCAATTCGTCGGTTTTGGGCGCGGCCAGCGCTTGTTTCATTAGTGGCAATAGGTTGGGCGGAGCCAAAGCCTTGCGTAAACAGTCGGTTGGTGTCCAGCCCTCTTGTTACCAGAGCTTGCATAACCGCATCGGCACGTTGTTGGCTAAGCGTGAGGTTTGCGTCATTCCTGCCGCTTGCATCAGTATGGCCTTCAATCATAATGCGGCCGGGGCAGGTTCTCGCTGCTTCGGCCATCTGATCCAGCAGCATGCTTGAGCCATCACTAATCGTTGCCTGGCCTGTCTCAAAGCGTACCTGGCTCGCCTCCAGAAGCCTGCGAATGGTCGTATTGCAAGAGGAAACGGTTTCGCTGGTCAGAACTTCAACCGTGCCATATTCCGCAAGCAGCAGGTCCTGGTTTAAGAGGCTTTCAAGCCTTGCTTGTTTTGCCGTGGGCAGCGTGCAGCGCAAATCGAGGACGCGCTTTAAGAGGGTGACTTTACCTGAATCACATCGCTTGAGCGCCTCTATGCCAATCTCGGTATCATGAAGATAACCTTCCGGCAAAGGTGTTTCTGTGATGACAAGCTGGTCGCTGATACGGGTTATGCCGGTGACGTTTGGGGATTGCCCGGCCAGATCGACAATCTGCGTTCGCACGGCCTGTGTTGGCACATCCCCGGTAAGAGTGAGGGCCTCGCCTTCGCGCTCAAATTCCCAATTATTGAAAACAGTTTCAGGCGTGGCCGCAGCTGTTTCAGGTGTTGAGGTTGAGGGAGCTTCAGCTCCAACATAGTCGGTTGTGACGCGCGTTATTGGTTTTGCCTGCCCAAGCCAAGTCCGTGTTCGGGCGGCGCGAACGGCTTTCTCAGCATTCTCGCCAGCGACAATCGAGGGGGGCGTACCGGTCAGGTGAACCCATTGCCCATTGGCGCTAGCCTCTGCCCATTCAAATCCACCATCCTCGAGAGCTGCTTGCGCGCTTATCTGGGCACGTTGCTGGATTGAACCTTGCGCGAATGGCCAGATTGCAATCAGCGTCAGCAGCAATAAACCAAGGAGAAGGGCAGTTCCCCAAGGCCAAAGCGGTGGTCTTTTGTCATGAATACGCTGCAGGTAGCGCTTGCCTTCAATAAAGGCAGCACCGTCTGACCCATGGATATATTTAGGTATTTCCTTCACTTTCGAACTCCGTGCACCAGCATGCATTTAAGGCATATGGTTGGCGCTGGATTCTCTCAGCTACTTCCACTTATTTCCTAAGAAAGCGCAGCACGCTTTCACAGGTTAACCCCTTGTTTACCAATCCATAACGGTCAAATGTCCGGGCGACAAGGAGAGCGGCTTTTATTTTCGCAGGCATCAGGAAGCGAAGTCACTAATCTCGGTTGGCTTGAGAGTTGAAATAGGGCCTGTCGCCTGCAATCGTTGCGCGCTCCATGATCCGAACATTAGGGAAATAATCGCTGGCCGCATAATGCTGGCAAGCCCGGTTATCCCAAAAGGCTACTGAACCAGGTGCCCAGCGAAAGCGGCACTGGTATTCTGGCAGCCAAGCCCGGCGATATAGGAATTGCAAAAGATCATCGCTCTCAGCGCGGTCCAGATCCTTGATATAGTCGGTAAAGGCCATGTTGACGTAAATCAGCCGATCACCAGTTTCCGGGTGCGTTCGTATGACGGGGTGTTCCTGTGGCGGAAACTTATCATGCAGACTTGAGGCGTCCTTGTTCAGACGCTTGGCGAAGACACGGGCAATGTCATGCACAGCCGTCATTTGGCAAAGCCGCATTTTAAGGTCATCATCCAGGTCATCATAGGCCATGACCATATTTGAAAATAGCGTGTCGCCGCCGACTTCCGGCAGTTCTATCGCGCGGAGGATGGACCCTAGAGACGGTTCAGCGCGCCATGTGACATCAGAATGCCAGTTATTCTCCTGACCTTTGGAGTTGGGACCGTGCGCGATGCGCAGGATTTCAGGATCAGGTTGATCCTTTGGCGTTGCGGGGTGAATTTCTAGTTTTCCAAACGCGGTCGCAAAGGCGAGATGCTCGGCGCGAGTCAGATCGTGCTGATCGCGGAAGAAGACAACTTTATATTTCAGCAGCGCAGCGCGGACTTCTTCGATCAGGGTGTCGTCTGGATGGCTCAGGTCCGCGCCCAAAAGCTCTGCTCCAATCGCAGGTGACAGCAAGTGAGGTTCGAACCGCGTAAACTCTGTCTCAGCATCAAAAGCCATGCTTTTCCTCCCGTTTTATTTGAGAATACCACAAACGGGCGCGCGTCCCTAACGTGGCATGGCTTAACGCTGCGGCAGGCTGCCGCGCGGCGGAACGTGTCACAGAAGCGCGCTCAAGTTGTGCTATGCACTTGGGCATCAAAGGAGACTGGTTCATGGACTTTGACGCCCTGTTGCTGTCGCGCATTCAGTTTGCATTTGTGATCGCTTTTCACATTATCTTTCCTGCATTTACGATCGGCCTTGCCGCCTTTTTGGCAGTTTGCGAGGGGATGTGGCTGCGAACGGGTAAAGAGGTTTACAAACGCCTCTATCTCCACTGGGTGAAAATTTTCGCGCTCGCCTTTGCTATGGGCGTCGTGTCTGGCGTCGTCATGTCTTATCAGTTTGGGACCAATTGGAGTGTCTTTGCCGATAAGACTGGCAGTGTCTTGGGGCCACTCCTCGGATATGAAGTGCTGACAGCCTTCTTTCTCGAAGCGACATTTCTTGGGGTTATGCTGTTTGGCTGGAACAAGGTTGGCCGCAAGCTTCACTTCGTTGCCACGCTGGCGGTGGCGATTGGAACCGCTATCTCTGCGTTCTGGATTCTGTCTGCCAATAGCTGGATGCAGACCCCGCAGGGTTTTGCGATTGATCCTGCCACTGGGAATTTCTATGCCACAGACTGGATCGAGGTGATCTTCAATCCAAGCTTCCCTAGCCGCTATGTTCACATGATGCTGAGCGCGTATATAACCACTGCGGCCGTCATCTTGGCGGCTGGCGCATGGCAAACACTCAAGAACCGCTCGAGCGAGCCGACCAAGTGGCAGATGCGGATGGCGGCCGGAATGCTGGTGGTGTTGATGCCGCTTCAAATCATGGCTGGTCACTGGTCGGGTGAGGTGGCGCATGAGTATCAGCCCGCCAAGATCGCTGCCGTGGAAGGGTGGTGTGAAACCAAACCTGTGCAAGGGACAGTTCTTCTGGCTTGGCCCGCTGATAATGAGTGCGGCCTTGATGCCCTGACCATACCCGGCACAAGTCCTGTCCTGTTTCCTGGCGCGCATGGCGATTTGAAAGGTCTTGATGCTTTCGAAGAGAGCGAAACGCCGCCAATCTGGATTCCCTTCTATAGCTTTCGTATCATGGTTGCAGCCGGGCTTGCTCTGCTGGGTCTAGGGATTTGGGGCCTGTTTCTATGGTGGCGCAAACGTATTGATAAACCAGCGCTCTTTCACTGGGCCGCCATTCCAGGTGGAAGCCTTGGGTTTATCGCGGTGATTACTGGATGGATGGTCGCGGAAGTTGGACGACAACCCTACACAGTTTACGGCGTGCTTCGGACTGCTGATAGCGTCGCCCCGGTTAGCGCAGCGCAAGTGGCGACGTCCCTGCTGGTCTTTATGGTTGTTTACGCCATCATCTTCACGGCTGGGGTCGTCTATATGGCGCGGATCGCGACACGTGGATTTGGCGATGATCCAACCCCGCCACAGGGCCGGGCCCCTGGTAGCCCGCTCGGCGCGGTTGATGAACTCGCCAAGCTTCCCGATGATATTGTTGCAGCAGAATAGGAGAGCGAACCCATGGATTATGCGCTGATCTGGTCTTTGCTGATTGCCACCGCCGTCATGCTCTATGTCCTCCTGGACGGCATGGACCTTGGTGTCGGTATGCTGACCTTCTTTGCCTCGAGCGATGACGAACGCAATATGATGACCGCTACGATTGAGCCAGTCTGGGATGGGAATGAGACTTGGCTCATCCTCGGCGGCGGCGGGCTGTTTGCCGCCTTTCCGCTCGCCTATGCCGTCTTGATGCCAGCTTTTTACCTGCCAATCTTGATCATGCTGGCGGCTCTCATCTTTCGCGGCGTGGCCTTCGAGTTCAGGCATAAGGCTGTACGAGAACCGACGCGCCTGTTCTGGAACGGGGCGTTTTACGGCGGATCATTTGTCGCCGCGCTCAGCCAGGGTATTATTCTGGGGGCTTTCATCAAGGGCGTCACTGTAGAGGGTAGGGCCTTTGCGGGCGGCGCGTTCGATTGGCTCAGCCCATTTAGCTTGCTGGTCGGCTTTGCCGTTGTGATTGGATATATCCTACTCGGCGCGTGTTGGCTGGTGCTGAAGACGCAAGGTGATCTCTATGCCAAAGCGCGTCGTTGGGGGCTGTATGCCTTGATCGGTGTTTCAATCGGCTTTGCTGCTGTTAGCCTTGCCACATTGAGTGTTGATGCCCGCATCACGGAGCGCTGGGGGTTTTCTATGACCGAAATTGACATCACCAAGCTGTTGCCCCTTGCACCTATTCCGCTTGCAGGTTTGGCTCTAACCGCTTGGTTGGGCCGAGACCTGACGATGAAGCCTGGGCCAGATTCTGCGCCGGATTGGCGGCCTTATGTGCTTGCAGCGGGTATTTTCCTGTCTGGTTATCTCGGGCTGGCTGTAAGCCTCTTCCCTTGGCTCGTCCCATTCGAGTTCACTGTCTGGGAGACTGCCGCGCGGGACAATGCCCTTGCTTTGATGCTGGTCGGCGCAGCGATCATGCTGCCGATCATTCTGCTTTATACAGCGTATGTGTACCGCCTTTTCTGGGGCAAGGTGCAGCCGGGGGATGGCTATCATGGCCATTAAAGACTTCTTCGAACCCGCACCGCCACCTGAGCGCGACGCGCCAGAGCCTCCGCTTGGACGCAAGCTCATCTGGTTCGCTGGCCTAATGCTGCTTGGCGTTACGGTGGTGGCTATCTCGGCCTATACGATGCGAAGTCTGTTATTCTTGGAGTGAGCGATCTTCAGAGGCGACATTGAGTTAGCCTTCCAATATTAGTCCTCGTCTAGGAACAACGACACTGCGACCAACAATTACAAGCGCTCCTTGCTGTGCTTTGGGAGCAGCAGGCAGAGTTTGTGCCGCGAGGTTTACGAAACGGGTTGCGCCCTCATCGGGATCAAGTCAAAGAAGCGGGTATGAGCGATAGCCAGAATACGCCGTCTGAGGAGACTGAAATCCAGCAGAATCAGAAGCTGGAAGACTTGCAGCATGCTGTGCTGGAGGGCGACCAGGCCTATGTTCGCGACACCATTGAAGACATGCACCCTGCCGATGCGTCAGACCTACTTGAGCAATTGCCAAGTGATGAGTTTGGCGCAGCTGTAGAACTGCTCGGCGAAGAATTACCCGCAGAAGTTCTGATTGAGTTGCGTGAAGAGTACCGTGAAGATGCCGTCGACTTGATGACCGATGAGGCGGTTGTCGATGCCCTTGATGAACTTGATAGCGATGATGCAACGGCGGTTCTGGAAGACCTGGATGCGGATCGCCGCGAACGTATTCTGGACGAGTTAGAGCCCGAAGACCGCGCCGTTCTTGAAGCCAGTTTCGTGTTTGAAGAAGACACAGCTGGCCGTCTTATGCAGCGGGATTTTCTCTCAGCGCCTGAATTTTGGACAGTCGGCCAGACAATTGATTTTGCCCGTAGGAATGCCAGCGAACTTCCAACAGACTTCTACGAGGTTTACGTCGTAGATCCAACGAATAAACCTCTCGGATATGTCCTACTGTCACAGCTGCTTAGAGCAGGCCGTGATGTGAAAATGTCCGATATTATGGAGACGTTTCACTCCGATATTCACGTCGATCTGGATCAGGAAGAGGTTGCGTATCAGTTCCAGAAATACTCGCTCGCCTCTGCACCTGTAAAGGATGCTGCAGGACGGCTCGTCGGCATGATCACGGTCGATGATATGGTGCATGTTATTCAGGAAGAGAACACTGAAGATTTGCTGGCGCTGTCCAACGTTTCGTCTGCTGATGGGTCAGACACGGTCTGGGAATCTGTAAAAGCCCGCGCGCCTTGGCTCGCGATTAACCTGTTCACAGCCTTCTTAGCTTCTGGAATCATTGCGATTTTTGAAGGAACTTTGGATCGGCTTGTCCAACTTGCTATTCTAATGCCCGTTGTTGCCGCGCTTGCTGGGAATGCTGGTAGCCAAGGCCTTGCTGTCGCTGTGCGCGCCATAGCTGAGCGCGAGATGGAAGGTAAAGCCGGCCGCCGTGCCGTTGTTCGGGAAACGCTAACAGGGCTTGTGAATGGTCTCATCTTTGCGGTCGGCGTAGGGATCATATCCTATCTCTGGTTCAGCGATATCAAACTTGCCTCTGTCATTGCCGCCGCGATGCTCGCCAGCTTCATATGGGCAGGCGTGTCAGGGATTTTAGTGCCTTTGACGCTGAAACGGTTTGGCGCTGACCCAGCGGTTGCCTCATCCGTCTTCGTTTTGACTTTGACTGACACGATGGCGTTCTTTAGCTTCCTGGGACTTGCTACGCTCTTCCTGCTATAATTGCTGCGAAAACGTGAGCGGCGCATGGATTGCAAAACTCAGCCAAATGGACAGAGAAACTGTCCCAAACCGGAGCAGGTGATGGCATTAAACATGCGCACATCTCGGGCTGGCCTCGACGTTGTAAAGGCGTTTGAGGGGTTCAGGCCGCGCTATCAAGCCTTACCGAATGGCCGTTGGATCATCGGTTATGGCCATGTTCGCAAGCAGCGCGAAGGCGTTCGCGTGAGCGAACCTGAGGCCGAAGCCATTCTAAGAGAGTATGACCTGCCACCTGTTGAGCGCTATATCCAGAAATGCGTTCTCGCACCGCTTAGCCAAAGCGAGTTTGATGCGCTGGTTTCACTTGCATTTAATATTGGTCCAAAAGCCTTCGCCAGCAGTGATGTCGTCGCCCATATCAATGGAGGCAACCGTCTGGCCGCTGCAGGCGCATTTGATCAATGGCGCCGGGCCAAGATTGGCGGGCGGGTTCAGATCGTTGACGCGCTTGTGCGTCGCCGGGCGGCTGAAAAAGCACTTTTCCTCAAGACACCTGGGAATACGCCGATTGCATCCTCACGCTTCTACCGCGCTCTTCATGACAATGCGGGTGCCCTTGAAGCCCCGAAGCAGAGAGAGATTCTGGTCGAGCGTCATGTCGAACTGCCAGCTCTTGGTGCAGCCACTGCGGAGGTCGACACAACAGTTGATGTTTCCGAGGCTTCTCAAACCCCAACCGAAGAGGCGGCTGAAGCTGTCCGTCGACAAATGGTCCGCATCCTCGGTGAGAATGGGCATAAGGTTTCCGAAGACGTCTCTAAGAGAGACGGCGCTAGCCCTGAAGAAATCACCGCCGCGGTTTCTGAGCTTGCCGGGGAAACCAGCAAGTCTCCGGTTCAGAAGTCAGTATGGCCACAACGCGAAGACTTGCCGCCGCCGCCGCAGTTTACTGAACCTTTAGTCAATGAAGCCAAGGATGAGCCGAGCACATATACAAATGGTGCCGCCCATACAAATGTTTCGATTGATGATCTGGAGGAGGTGACAGTGAGCGAAGAAAGCATTGCCCGCGCGATCGAAGAGAATGAAGCGATTGAAGCTGAGACCCGCGAGGGGCATTTGCTTGAGGCTATGCCTTACGGGTTACTCGCATTAATCGGGGCAGGTCTTGGCGGATACGGGTTGGCAAACCAGATCGGTCTGGTTGAGTCTGGTGCGACTGTAGAGAATGAGATGGCGGTTTACTTGCCGCCCTTCCTGATCTTGCTTGGCGGTTTGCTGTTTGCCGTCATGGCCTACTATTTCTTCCGGACACTTTTTACACGCGACTAGACGCCGCCTGAAAACAGATTGGCATCAGGGGCACGGTTCGCTATTGAGTCGGTATGATCCCGAACAGATATCCTACATTGAACTTCGACCTTGGCGAAACAGCGGACATGATCCGTGAGAGCGTGCAAGGATTTGCCCAAAAAGAAATCGCGCCACTGGCTGCTGAAATCGACCGGACAGACGTCTTCCCGCGCCAGCTCCTACCCAAAATGGGAGAGCTTGGCTTGCTTGGCATCACTGTCGAGGAAGAGTGGGGCGGCACGGGCCTCGGATACCTTGAGCATGTCGTTGCGATGGAAGAAATTTCTCGCGCTTCGGCCTCTGTAGGTCTGTCTTATGGGGCGCACTCCAACCTTTGTGTGAACCAGTTGCGCCGTTGGGGCACGGATGATCAGAAGACTCGCTATCTGGAAAAGCTTGTGACGGGTGAGCATCTGGGCGCGCTTGCAATGTCTGAAAGCGGCGCGGGATCTGATGTGGTCTCGATGAAGCTGCGGGCGGAGAAAAAGGGGGACACTTACGTCCTCAACGGATCCAAGATGTGGATTACCAATGCGCCAGATGCAGACACGCTGATCGTTTATGCCAAGACTGAACCTGATAAGCATTCGCGCGGGATTAGTGCCTTCCTGATTGAGCGGGGTTTCAAGGGGTTTTCTGTTGCGCAAAAGCTGGACAAGCTGGGGATGCGCGGGTCTGAAACTGGCGAGCTTGTTTTTGAAGACTGCGAGGTTCCGGAAGAGAATATCATGGGCCCGTTGAATGGCGGCGTTGAGGTTCTGATGTCCGGTCTTGATTATGAGCGCGCGGTTCTTGCCGCCGGACCGACAGGGATCATGCAAGCCTGTATGGATGTTGTGCTGCCTTATATTCATGATCGCAAACAGTTTGGAAAATCTATTGGCGAGTTTCAGCTCGTTCAGGGTAAACTTGCAGACATGTATGTTCAGATGAATGCGGCCAAAGCCTATGTCTATGCCGTCGCAAAAGCTTGTGACCGGGGCGAGACTGCGCGCAAGGATGCCGCCGGAGCCATTCTTTATGCCGCTGAAACCGCGACTAAGCTGGCTTTGGATGCGATCCAGCTGCTTGGCGGGAATGGCTATATCAATGAGTATTCTACCGGCCGCCTTCTTCGTGACGCAAAGCTCTACGAAATTGGCGCAGGGACGAGCGAGATTCGCCGTTTCCTTATTGGACGCGAACTGTTTGGAGAGACCGGATGAGTTTTAGATTAGCTGCTTTTTTTCTGGGTTTAATGTTTAGCTTCAGTGCGCAGGCACAAGAATCCGGTGTGCCGGGCGATACTGGCACATATCCAAATGAGACCGATATGATTGGTTGCCTTTATCAGGCTGACCTTGGAACGGGTACGCCAGAAGGCTGTATCGGTGTCATCTCAAATCCATGTTTTGCCGACGCAGTTAGCACAGTTGAGATGATTGCCTGTGTGGAGCCTGAATATCAATTTTGGGACGGGCGTTTGAACGAAACTTATCAGGAAGTCCGCGGTGTTCTTGCAGAGCAGGATATGGCGAATGATGACAATTACGTTCTGAAGACCCGTCTGCAGAGCGTTCAGAAGACTTGGATTTCCTGGCGCGATTCCAAATGCGGATTTGAATATGACCGCTTTCGCGGCGGTACAATAGGGCGGACGATTTCTGCGTCCTGCCGAATGGAAGAAACCGCGAAACGTGTGTTTGAGCTGGAAGACCTGCTCGCTGAGCTACGGATGTAGCTGGCGCGTTTAAGTGCAGCACTTTTCTTTTAGATCGCTCTGCTGCAAAGCCTTTTTTGCGGCGAGATAGCCAGCCTCAACGGCTTGATCAAAGGCTTTCCAGTCTCGCAATTCGACATCTTTCAGTTCGGGAAGGACCAATACGTCGACCAATTCTCGGCCTGCATTCGGGTTCACGCTGACGGTTCCTGACCGCATTAAAAGGCCTGCAATGGGAGGCGCGCTGGAGAAGCCATGTTTTGCAACCCAGCCAAAGAAACCAGGCGGATCGATAAAGTCTTCTGCCTTCAGACCTTCAGGGGCCCGCGCAACGTCGCAACCGACGACAAACCCACGTTGCAGCTCACGCATGACATCAGTTGGGAAATTATTCAGGACCGCGCCATCAACTAGAACTTCCCCTTCGTGAACCACAGGCGGCAAAATGCCGGGTAAAGAAATGGTCGCGCGTAGAACATCGCGCAGACGGCCACTTCGGTGCGTTCGGATTGCGCCGTCTGTCAGATTGGTTGAGACTGCAAAGAAGGGCATCTCAAGATCGCCGATTTCGGCCTCCCCAAAATGCTCTTTCAAGCGAGCATTGACACGCCGCCCTTTGACCATGCCGACAACCGGAATGTTCCAGTCGCCCAGTGGGTTGGATTCCACGAATGCCTTGCGAATGCGCGTCTCTATTTCAGCATCATCCCAGCCCATGGCCACGCAACCCGCAACGACGGCGCCCATTGAGGCCCCGCCAGCAAAGTCAATAGGAATGCCTGCCTCGCGAATGGCTTTGACGACGCCGATATGAGCGTAAGCCCGTGCCCCGCCGCCGGAGAAAACAATGCCTACGCTCCGGCCAGCAATGGTGCGAGCAAGCCTGTCGCAATGGTCGCCTTCAATTTTGTGCCAATGAAACACTCGCGCGCCGCCTGTCGCTTTGAGCCAATCGGAAGGGCTGCAAGCTTGGCGCTCAGAGCCTTGGTGCAGCAGGAGGACATCAACCAGCTTTAAAGACTGGGCGGGAGAATTGCTTTCAGGAAAGATCGGATAGGAAGGTTTGGCATCTGACCTGGCAACGACCCATATGCGATCTGCCTGGCGCATAGATAGGCGATACCAGGCATTATCCCCCATGGTTGAGACCAGAAGGACGATTTCATTCTCAGCTTCTAACTCATCGAAGAAACCAGATGGTTTTTCGTCGCCTTCCTCTTCCTCGATTATCCGGGCTTTGACTCCGAGGTGTTCCAGAGACGCTTTAAGAGCTTTCGCTCTGAGGCTAAGGTCAATTGTTGGGGAGGTGCCGACCAAAGCGAAGACTTTAGGGGCGGTCCGGCGATTACGTTGATTGCCTTCGCGAATACGAGATAGGATCAGCCGAATGATGGCTGTTAGTATTTCAGGTTCCGCTTCGGTGAGGCGCTGGAAGCCCTTACGGGAAATTTCGAGCACTTCGCTGTCGCGCAAGGCATACACAGAAGATGTATGGGGGACATTGTCGGGCGTACCGTCGCCATCAATGTCTATACCGCCTTGAAACATAGCCATTTCACCAACAGGTTCACCGGCCCGGATGTGGCCGAGGAATTCGCTACGGCCATCTCGCATCGCTCTGAAGGCCCCGAACGAACCTGTCAAAACAAAGAAAATCGAATCGGACTCTTCTCCTGCCGTGAATAAAGGCCAACCGGCCGGGACGGAAAACCAACGGGCTTCCTTACCTGCGGCCTTGAGCGCGCGCTTGGGAACATCTTCAAGGAATTTGATTGAAGACAGCGCTGGAACCACGTCCAAACTCATGCCGCCAAAAATAGCCATTCTTCGATCTCCGTCCGCCTGCGCATCTATCATGCAAGATATGGGGGCATTTCGTGAAGGATTAAATCACAGCGTTTCAATAGCGTGGGATGACAGCTTGACCAGTGCTGTCTATGGCTTCTTAAAAATAGTTGCGGGAGAAACCTTTATGCCTGTTTTGAAGTCCAAGCTCGATGTCGCTGGTAGCGCTTATGCTGAAAACCGGCGCGCTATGGAAGCTTTACTTGAGGACTTGCATAGCAAAACTGCAAAAGCTGCCATCGGTGGGTCTGAACGGTCGCGTGAGCGTCATCTGTCTCGGGGCAAGCTACTGCCGCGTGACCGGGTTGAGAAGCTGCTCGATCCGGGCACGCCTTTTCTAGAGGTAGGCGCGCTTGCTGCGAACGGCATGTATGATGATGAGGCCCCAGGCGCTGGCGTGATTACGGGTGTTGGCCGGGTTGAGGGCCGTGAGTGTGTGATTGTTTGTAATGACGCAACGGTTAAGGGCGGGGCGTATTACCCGATCACCGTCAAAAAGCACTTGCGAGCGCAAGAAATCGCCATGCAGAACCATCTGCCTTGCATCTATCTAGTAGATAGTGGCGGCGCGAACCTGCCACACCAATCTGAGGTCTTTCCGGACCGGGAGCATTTTGGTCGGATTTTCTACAATCAGGCACAGATGAGCGCAAAGGGGATACCGCAAATCGCGGCTGTTATGGGATCATGTACGGCAGGCGGAGCCTATGTTCCGGCGATGTCGGATGAGACTGTGATCGTGCGCAAGCAGGGTACAATTTTTCTAGGTGGTCCGCCTCTGGTTAAAGCGGCGACTGGAGAAGTCATAAGCGCTGAAGACTTGGGCGGCGCAGATGTGCACGCGCGTAAGTCCGGCGTTGCAGACCATTATGCGGCAAGCGATGACCATGCGCTGGCGATCGTCCGCTCGATTGTCCGCACTTTACATTTGCCAAAGCCTGAGACGGTTGGCCTAAGCGAGCCTAGAGCGCCGCTTTATGACCCTGCCGAGTTGCATGGTCTGGTACCGAAGGATGTACGTGAGCCCTATGATGCGCGAGAGATTATTGCGCGGCTTGTTGATGGTTCAGAGTTCCATGAGTTCAAGAAACTATATGGGGAAACGCTGGTTTGCGGGTTCGCCAAGCTTCATGGCATGCCGATCGCAATCTTGGCTAATAATGGCATTCTGTTTAGTGAAAGCGCTCAAAAGGCGGCGCATTTTATTGAACTGGCGGATCAGCGCCGTATTCCGCTACTTTTCCTGCAGAACATTACAGGCTTCATGGTTGGTTCAAAGTATGAAGCGGGCGGGATTGCCAAGGATGGCGCAAAAATGGTGACGGCAGTTGCCACGGCCAGCGTGCCAAAGCTCACTGTCGTGACAGGCGGGTCTTTTGGGGCCGGCAATTACGGCATGTGTGGCCGCGCCTATGGTCCACGATTTCTCTTTATGTGGCCAAATTCGCGGATCTCCGTCATGGGCGGCGAGCAGGCCGCTTCGGTTCTGGCGACCGTTAAACGCGATGGCATGGAGCGGCGCGGCGAAGATTGGTCGCAAAACGAGGAAGAAGCCTTCAAGGAGCCAATCCGCGATCTGTATGAAGCTGAAGGATCCCCTTACTTCTCGACAGCCCGGCTTTGGGATGATGGTGTTATTGATCCTGCTGATACACGCCGTGTTCTTGGACTTGCGTTGTCAGCAGCCTTGAATGCCCCCTTCCAAGAGCGTGGATTTGGCGTCTTTCGTATGTAGTCGATGAGGTGGAGTGTTGCAGAAATGCATCACTTTGATTGCATGCAAACCGCCATGAAGTGAGCGTCTGATTACTGGTTGGGCGCTCTCGCGGTGATTCTTCGGGTATAGGCAAATCATGTGTGATTTTTCGTGACATTAAGGTCATCTACCTTTCGGAAAAGTCATGGGTTTTTTCGATTTAGCCGAGGCAGACTTCTCCTCGCCACATCAACGTGGCGTGCAATAAAGGAGCACACATATGACTCGATTTGCTTTGATCGCTGCCGCTTCGGCTTTCTGCGTCCTAGGCGCAACAGCTGGTGAGGATGTCTCATTCGAGAGCGTCGATGCTAATGGTGACGGTTTCGTCGCTGAAAGCGAGTTCGTGACCTGGAAAACAGCTGATGGCACAACATCTCCAGCTGATGCATTGGTAAAGTTCATCGAAATTGATGCAGATGCCAGTGGCATGATTTCCGAGGCCGAAATGGCGGCTGCAATGGCCGACACGGATGAGGCTGGTGACGCTTCAGATGCGGGCACAGATCCGCTGAGCAGTGATGATACGATGGATTAGGGGTGTCCCTAACACATACACGTAAATGTATTTGGAAGGGCCCGTGATTGCGGGCCCTTTCTATTAGCTTACAAAGATGTAACTACAAGTGTAACACGATATCGCGCTACATATGTAGCGCGCCTTCCTCCAAAGGGCGCCAACTCAACTTGTTCCAGGGAGGAACTTTCTCGTGAAACTCAAACTCTTAACCGGATCTCTCGTTTTGGTCGCAGCAAGTGCATTTGCTGTCTCACATGCGGGCTCGCCTGCAGACTATTTTACCAAGATGGATACGGATGCCAGTGGTATGGTATCAGAGGCCGAATATGTCGCTTATAAAACCTCGGGCGGTAAATATACGGCGGAAAAGGCCGCGGCCAGTTTTGTCAAAATGGCGGGCGACGACAGTCAAATCAGCCTTTCTGAAATGGAAAACGCTATGATGGCGAGCAAGAAAAAACCTGATTGTAATAAGAAAAAT
The DNA here is from genome assembly GCA_964528975.1 of uncultured Hyphomonas sp. Lineage (GTDB taxonomy): Bacteria > Pseudomonadota > Alphaproteobacteria > Caulobacterales > Hyphomonadaceae > Henriciella. The sequence goes on along the minus strand of CAZGVG010000014.1, from coordinate 10,141 downwards.
GCGCGCACAACGTGAATAAATAACCGTATACACGAATATTAACTATATCGAATACTTGGGCATCTGTTTTTTTACGGATGCCTCTTTATTTTGCTTGTTTACTTTTGCTTGAGGCCCTAACGCTGGGTCATTATGACAGCGTCAGCCAACAGATTTGATTTCATACGCCTGGTTCTAGCCAGTATCGTATTTGTTTTTCATGCCCTCGTTTTGGCGAAAGAAGATCCGACTGGTACCGGGACCGGCTTCTGGATGATTGCAGCTGAGATTTCAATTCAGACATTCTTCATAATATCGGGTACGCTCGTCTATGGCTCCTGGTTAAGGTCCAAGAGTGTTGACGACTATGTCGAGAAGCGATTCAGACGTCTCTACCCAGCGTATTTTGTTGTGATTATAGTCCCCGTCTTGTTCAGTTTCGTCCTGACATTTGGACAAGACGGAGCGTTACAGCATATTGGCCGATATCTGCTTGTTAATCTGGCATTCCTGAACTTCCTTGAGCCCACGCTGCCAGGCCTGTTCCAGGATAATAATATGCCAGCTGTGAACGGTGCTCTATGGACCCTTAAGATTGAGGTCATGTTTTATTTCTCGCTCCCGATCATCGCTCTGGTCTTAAAAAAACTGGGGCGTTATTGGTGGGTTGGGATCGCCGCGATGATTGCGGGCGCGTTCGTTTGGTATGAGGTTGCGCTTGGCCTCGACACTTCCTTCAACAAACAACTCTCGCGGCAGTTGCCGGGTCAAATGATGTATTTCGCGGCGGGTATGCTGCTGTGGAAGCTCATGCCACTGGCCAAGGAGAAGTCGATCCCGCTTCTGATTGGCGGCGCGGTCCTGTTGGGTGTCTCGCTTCTATCGCCACATCTTGAGCCGCTTCGGGTTATTGCTTTGACGGCGCTTGTAGCCGGGGTGGCGTTTGCGCCGGGCCCATCGCTCGAAGCCGCGCGTTGGGGCGATGTCAGCTACGGCGTTTATATTGTGCATTTTCCGGTGGTTCAGACTCTCGCGGCGATTGGTGTATTTTCAACTCTCGGGCTTTATGGAGGTCTGGCAGTCTCTGCGTTCTTAACGTACGGTCTCAGTTTCGTTCTCTGGTGGTGGGTTGAGAAGCCTGCTTTACGGCGTGATAGCTACTACCGGAAAGCGTCAGAGACGGAGACTAAGCGTGACCGAGTACGAGACAATCCAACTGGACGCCACACGGGACGGGATAGTCGTCCTAACCCTGAATCGCCCCAATAAGCGTAATGCCTTTAATGGGCAGGTAATCGAAGAACTTACCGACGCTCTTGAAACCTTAGCTGAGCAAGATGCCCTCCGGCTGGTAATTCTGCGTGGGAATGGAAAAGTCTTCTCTGCCGGTGCTGATCTGGAGTGGATGAAGGCAGCGCAAAACTGGTCGCGCGAAGAGAATGAAGCAGACGCTGTTAAACTCGCAGAGATGCTACGCAAACTGGCGGAGCTACCTCAGATGACACTTGCGCTAGTGCAAGGGGCGGCCATGGGCGGCGGTGCGGGTCTGGTTGCAGCATGTGATGTGGCGGTTGCGATGAAGGGGACAAAATTCAGCTTCAGTGAAGTTAAACTTGGACTTACGCCAGCCACGATATCGCCCTTTGTAATCGCCGCGATTGGCCCCCGCTGGGCGAAAGCTTTGTTCGTTACAGCCGAGGCCTTTGACGCTGGTTATGCTGAGAAAATGGGTCTGGTTCAGTACACTGTTGCGGACGAGACGGAGATGGCCGAGATGGAAGAGTATCTTGCTGGGCTTGCAATGGCAGGCGCGCCAGGGGCGATCCGGGATGCCAAGAATCTTGTGCTGGATTTTGCCGATGAGCCTTACAGCCCGGCGCTTAGTAAAGAGACTGCAAAGCGTATTGCTGCGCGGCGGGTCAGCGATGAGGGCCGCGAAGGGCTTGCGGCCTTCCTAGAAAAGCGCAAGCCCGATTGGGTGAGGTCTTAGGTCTTTTCGATGCCCGGAATGAGGTGAACGGGTAGACCGAGACCTCTCAAGAAGTTGACTGTTGCCTCAACCGGATTGATCCCCGTGAGGGCTTCGATCTGGCTTTGGAAGACATAAACAACGACACCAAGCATGATCGCATAGATCAGGAATTGCATGGCAGACTTCAGCAAGAATGCGCCTGCGCTCCCTGCAACCAGGCCAACACCGCCAAGGATGAGGGCGCCAGTGATGGGCGTCAGCTCACTTACATTTGCGGCCTGAGTATAACCAATATACCCGCCCACACCCGCGCCAATGATGCCTGCGAGACTGCTTAGCCGAACTCCTGAAGCGTATGCCATTTTGATTTCCCCTTTGAAATTTACAATAGCTCAGCTTAGGCGGTAAGATAAATTTAGAGCAAGGGCAAATCATTGCGCTTGCGAAACACACACCATGGGCACGCTTTCATGATCACATCGCTTTTAATTGCCAATCGCGGAGAAATTGCCTGTCGCATCATGCGAACTTGCCGAGCCCTAGGCATAAGGACGGTCGCAGTTTATTCCGACGCAGACGCCAGAGCCAAACATGTTCGCGAAGCCGATGAAGCGGTCTGGCTCGGGGCCTCAGCTGCGACGGAAAGCTATCTGGTCGGCGGGCGTATTATTGCCGCCGCCAAGGAAGCTGGCGCTGAGGCAATCCATCCCGGCTACGGTTTTCTGTCGGAGAATGCTGAGTTTGCCCGCGCGGTTGCTAAATCTGGTTTGGTCTGGGTTGGACCAAAAGCAGACACGATTGAAGCGATGGGGCTGAAAGACCGCGCTAAGGCGATTGCTGAAGAGGCTGGCGTTCCGGTCTTGCCGGGCTTTAGAGGTGAGACGCAGGATGCCAAGATCTTGCTTGGTGAGGCCAAGGCGATTGGGTTTCCACTCTTGATCAAGGCGGTTGCAGGCGGCGGCGGGCGGGGGATCCGACTGGTTGAAAAAGCTGCTCAGTTTGCGGCTGAGCTCGAAAGTGCTGTGCGCGAAGCGGAGGCCGCGTTTGGGGATGGCCGTGTGATGCTGGAAAAGCTGGTAGAGCAGCCGCGCCATATTGAGGTTCAAGTATTTGGCGACGCTCATGGCAATGCAGTACACTTGTTTGAACGCGACTGTTCACTGCAGCGGCGGCGGCAGAAAGTTGTCGAAGAAGCGCCGGCACCCGGCATGCCGGATGAGGTTCGCACTGCGATGTGCGGGGCAGCGGTGAAATTGGCCAAAGCGGTCGGTTATGAAGGCGCTGGGACCGTTGAGTTCATTGTGGATGGCAGCAAGCCTTTAGGGCTTGATACTTTTTGGTTTCTTGAGATGAATACACGCCTGCAGGTGGAGCATCCTGTGACCGAGATGGTAACCGGAACAGACCTCGTGGCGTGGCAGCTGCGGGTGGCGAGCGGTGAAAAACTGCCTGCCAAGCAGAAGGATATCAAGCTGAATGGTCACGCAATTGAGGCGCGGATTTGCGCCGAAGATCCTGCGGAAGACTTCCGGCCGGGGGCTGGATTGATTGAAGAGTTTGGCATGCTCGCAGATGAGGACGCAGATTGGCTGCGCTGGGAGACCGGATTTGAGACAGGCGACCGGGTTCCCGCGGTTTATGACTCCATGATCGCGAAATTGGTGGTCTGGGGCGAAGATCGCGACGAGGCGACAGACCGCCTTGTCGATACACTCGCTCATTTGCAGCTCGCAGGCGTGCCGGGGAATGTCGGTTTCCTGCGCCGATGCGCAATGGCGGATGCATTTGTGGAGGGCGTTCACCATGTCAACTGGATTGCTGAGCAGGGTGAATCACTAACGAAACCGCCAGAAGCGCATCAGCACGCGTCCGTGCTCGCGGTGAGCGATATTTTGCTGGACAGTGATGGACGTGATGACCCCTGGGCAGTCACAGACGGTTGGCGTTTGAATGCTTCGCCTGTTGTTAAGGCTGCAGTGGCTGTTGCTGAGGACGCCGACTGGTTTGATCCGCATATCCATGACATGAGCGACGAGGTTTCTCTTCCCTTGGTAACCGACCTGTCGCCGCGCCGTTTTGCCGTAACGACTGGCGGGGACACAGTTTTGGTCGAGGTGCCCGACTTTGAAGCGGAAGCTGAGGCTCTCGCGGGCGGTGACGCCGTACTTGCGCCAATGCCGGGTAAGATTATCGCGGTGAATGCCAAGGTTGGAGATACGGTTCAAAAAGGGCAGGTGCTGGCGGTCATGGAAGCCATGAAAATGGAGCATTCGCTGAGTGCGCCGCGAGATGGTGTCGTTGAGACCGTGGGGACCGAGCTTGGCGCGCAGGTCTCTGAAGGGACTGTGCTCGTGGCTCTGGAAGAGGCTTAGCGGGACTACCATTTCGTGGAATAAGTGTGCTATTCCCAGCAGTGATCCATTTTTATTTCGTTTGAAATCATGGACCTAGGCTAGGTTTCTCGTCTCGTATCCGACCGAGACTAAGGTGGCTTACAAACGGTCATGGCTGAGACACGCGACCTCAAACCCTTTCATTGGACACCGCAGACAGACCGTCATGCGCGCATTCTGTATGCTTTGGGGCATAAGACGCCTGCCGTGGCTGAGGCGTTGGGCTGTAATCGTACGACCCTGACAGATCGTCTTGGAAACCCGTCCGAGCTTGACCCGATTGAGCTTGAGGACGTGCTGAGCTTGCTAGAGCGTTATGACGCTGAGCGGAATATTCTGGAAGTTCTGAACGCCAAAAGCGGATCGGTTGAGCAGTCACGACTGCGGTCCAGCCTGCGCACGATCCGGTCTGCCATGTCGAAGGATGAAACCGTAACCGATCCTGTCAAAACGGTCGGGGAGATGAGTGATGATGAGCTATGTGCCGACCTGGAGCGACTGGTGGGATGTAAAATTACGATCAAGCGAGGGGTATGAACTTAGCCGAGACGAGTTGGAAACAAGACGTCTGGTTCCTTTTCTTTTACAAGCACGCGCGGCGCAGAGGCCGCCTGAAGGAAGCTGGCGCAATTGGCTGCTAATGGGTGGACGCGGCGCGGGTAAGACGCGGGCCGGCGCGGAATGGACTAGATTCTCAGCGCTTTATGGCGGGTGTAAACGGATTGCGCTGGTTGGCCCAACCTTGAGCGATGTCCGTGAGGTGATGCTTGAGGGCCCCTCTGGATTGATCGCGATTGAACCGGACAGACGGCAACGGCCAATTTATAATGTTTCCCGTAGGCGCCTTGAATGGCCAAACGGCGCAGTTGGATTGGTCTTTTCAGCAGAAGATGCGGAAAGCCTCCGTGGTCCGCAATTCGATGCCGCCTGGTGCGACGAGATCGCTATTTGGCCGCGCGCAGAGATCGTTTGGGACACGCTGCAAATGGCGCTTCGGCTTGGTAATGATCCGCGCTGTATCGCGACGACCACGCCGAGAGCTGTGCCACTGGTGCGACGGTTGGCTGGCGGCGATGCTATAGTCACTCAAAGCCCGAGCGCCGAGAATGCCGACAATCTTGCCCCCGGCTTTTTGCAAGTCATGCAAGAAAGCTATGGGGGCAGTTTGCTCGGACGGCAGGAATTGGATGGGGAGTTGATTGAAGACGCTGAAGGCGCGCAGTGGCGACGCAGCGACATTGATCGATATAGGGTTTGGAAAGCCCCTGAGCGATACGATGATATTATCATTGCGGTTGATCCACCGATCACGAGTGGGCGCAAAGCCGATATGTGCGGGATTATTGCCCTTGCCCGCGCGCAAGCAGAAGGGTTTGGCGAGCGGTGCTTCGTTCTGGCGGACGGCTCTGTTCAGGGTCTAAGACCACTGGACTGGGGCGCGCGCGTGGTGACGTTGGCTGAGACGTATGGCGCCTCTTCGATTGTGGCAGAGGCCAATCAGGGCGGTGAAATGGTGCAGGCTGTGCTGGAGAGTGCGGGATGTGCGCGGCCTATTCGGTTGGTGCGTGCAAAGCTGGGCAAAGAGGCGCGGGCGGCCCCTGTTGCAGCGCTTTATGAGCGCGGCTCTGTTGCGCATGTTGGTATTCTGAACGCGCTTGAGGATCAGATGTGTGTATTCGGGACTGACAGTCTCGCCACCTCGCCGGACCGCGTTGATGCTCTGGTCTGGGGCGTCACGACGTTGATGCTGGGCCGGGCTGCAGCGCCGCGGGTGCGGACGCTTTAGCGGCCTGTCCGAAAGGCTTTGCGGCCAAGATATTTGTTCTTTTTCGGAGCAGGAGTGTCTTCAGGCGTATCCGGCTGAGGCGTATCGAGCGCGGTGATGGGTGTGACGTTGCCCGCCAGAATTTTGCGGACATGAGACAGAGCGGAACTGCCTGTATTCACTTCAATTTCAGCAGCCGTCTTGTCGAGCCTGCGAGCCAGGAGCTTGATTTGGTAGGGCGTCAGTGAATCGAGCGTTTTCTCAAACACGTCCTCGCCAAGGACCGATTTTAGCTCAAGCAGGTCATCGCGGCTCAGGCCCGCCGCGATAAATTGCTTTTTGGCGAGCTTAATCGCTGCACCAGACAAATCGCTTTCCCTGACGCGTGGAAATAAGGCCTCATTCGCCAGAATGGCGCCTAGGGCTGAGCGTCCGTCAATTATAAGTGCCATGTCTATGCTGCCGCTGTTGTCGATTGGGCCGCGAGTCGCGACTGCACTTCCTGATATAGCATATTGATGGTGCCAAGGGCATCCCCTGGCCATTTCTGGGCGAGGGTCGGATTTGCGCCAAGCTCAACTGGGTTGGCCGCGAACTCTGACTTATTTGGGATCACCGTGTTGAAGATGTCATACTCGCTGTCTGGATCAGAGGCGCCGTCACGCATGGCATCCAGAACAATGCTCTGATGCGAAGAGCCATCGAATTTTGTTGGCAGGACAACTGGTCTGTTTTTAAGCCCGCGCTTTTTCAGGCTGTCGATAATGTCGCCTGTGAAAAGGTCGAGACCAAGCGTCGACATGAAGTCTGGAATGGTTGGAACAATGATCAGGTCAGACGCGGAAAGGGTCGCCTCGGTCATCGCCGAGATGCCTGGAGGGCAATCGCAGATCACGATGTCATATTGCTTGCGAAGGTCCGCCATATCTTGACGCAGACGCAGGCCAACACGGCCTTCAATCGCGGTCATCGAGTAGCCTTGTTCGGTCAGGATATAGATCAGCTCGCGCTCAGCGCGACGTAGGCCCGGTGTTGCTGGCACAAGCGAGAGGTCCAGAGGCTTGCCCATGAAGGTCACATCGCTGGCGTCTGGGACGACGAATTTATTCATGTGTGCAAAACACTCGCCGAGGAAATTCTCGCGCAGATAGTCGGACACGTTGGTATAGTTATTGATCGCGTCATACAGACGCTCATCACCATTGTCGCCATAGATCAGGAGCGAGGCATTGGCCTGGCTGTCGAGATCAACGACAAGGGTCTTGTAGCCTTCAGCGGCAAACGCCTCAGCAAGTGAGACTGTTGTAGTGGTCTTGCCGACGCCTCCTTTAGAGTTGGCGACGGATATGACACGGCCGAGCATGGCGGCTCCTTTAATAGCTTCGCAAGAGTGCGACGGAACAGATTTTGAACGCCGCTTGCCCCAAAGTGAGGAATGGCGGTGCTCTTTCCCGCGTAAAACACCTGAAAAGCCTTAACAAAAGGGAAACCAATCCGACCGGACGGCCTTTCGCTTAGATTAGCTAGTGTTGAGAGATGTGGCGGCAGCGGAGACAATCATGAAACTACCCTGGTCAAAGCCAGAAGAGAAAAGTAGCGGATCGCTGATCGCGCTGGCGCAATTGCCAAATGCGGTATGGGGCCGGTCCGACGCGGCTTCGCTGGTTAAGGATGGCTATAGCGGTAATGCCGTGGCCTATCGCTGTGTTCGGATGATCGCGGAGGCGGCGGCGTCTATTGATATTGTCTGCGCGAACGATGCGATTTCGGAGCTTCTGAAATCACCTTCGCCTGAGACATCCGGCCAAGCTTTTCTGGAGCGGCTTTATACAGACTTACAGATCACCGGAAATGCTTGGGCTGAAGCGGTAACGCTTGAAGGGAATGACATGCCGTGCGCTGTCTTCGGACTGAGCACAGGCAGTGTCCGCGTGATGCAGGACGCTCAAGGGCATGTCTCTGGTTATGCTGTGAAAGCCGGGCGTGGGGAACGGATTGTTGGGCGGGACATGGAGGGCTGGTGTCCGGTCTTGCATCTGAAGCTGTATAACCCAGCCAATGCGCTCTATGGGCTATCGCCGCTGGCGGCCGCTCGCAAAGCGCTTGACTTGCACAATGGCACTGCGGCTTGGGCGAAGGCTCTTCTGGATAATGCCGCAAGACCCTCTGGCGCTCTGATGTATGGCAAGGATGGTAGCCGGATGACGGATGATCAGTTCGATCGACTAAAGACCGAACTGAGCGATCAGCATGCGGGCGCAGCCAATGCCGGGAGGCCTTTGCTTTTGGAAGGCGGGCTCGATTGGAAACCGATGAGCCTGTCGCCAGCGGAGATGGATTTTCAGGAAACGCGCCATGCCGCCGCGCGCGAGATTGCGCTGGCCTTTGGGGTTCCTCCAATGCTGCTCGGGATCCCTGGGGACAATACTTATGCGACTTATAAAGAGGCGCATCTGGCCTTCTGGCGGCTCACAATCTTGCCGCTGGTGCGCAAAACTGCTGGCGCGCTTTCGCTCTGGTTTGAGGGGTGCTTCGAAGACGCTGAGATCAAGGTGAATCTTGAACATGTTCCAGCTTTCGCCTCTGAACGGGAGGCGCTTTGGGCGCGGGTGTCTGCGGCAGACTTCCTGAGCGATGCTGAAAAGCGTGATATGCTGGGGCTGGCGCCATGATTGAGCGCAGATTGACAGCGGCTTTTCTACTGGCGCTCGCGGTGCAAACCGGCGGGGCCTTACTATGGGCCGGCGCAGCAGCAGAGCGAATTGATGTTTTGGAAGAACGGGTGGCGATGGCGCATCCGGTTTATGAGCGATTGGCACGGGTTGAGACAGAATTAGAAGCGGTGCGCATGCAACTCGACCGGATTGAAGACAAGGTTGAACGATTGTGAGGGCGGCGGCGAGACAAAAGCCGCGCGCCGATCAATCTCTGCTCATCGAAGGTTATGCCTCGCTGTTTGGTCTGGAGGACCAGTCAGGTGATGTCGTGCGGCCCGGCGCGTTTGCCAGATCGCTGCGCAGCGGGTCCGTGCCGATGCTTCTGCAACATCGAAACGGTGTTGTGGCAGGGCGTTGGACGCGCCTCATAGAGGATGGTCGCGGGCTATTCGTCCGTGGACTGATTGAGAGTGTGAGCGCGCAAATTCTAACGCGCAGCGGTCTTGATGGACTGTCGATCGGGTTCAGGCCGAGGGTCTGGACACCACGCGGCGAAAAGGGGCGAACCCTCGCCGATATCGAACTGGTTGAAATTTCACTCGTGGCTGAACCCATGCTGGGGGCAGCGCGGTTTCGAGTGGTGTGAGCTTTAGGTCAAAAGGAGATCAAATGACCAAGGAAGTAAAAGCGATGGGCGGCGAAGCGAAGGCTCTCGCGACTGAAATGATGACGGCATTCGAGGCCTATAAGCAGGCCAATGATGAGCGTCTGAATGATATTGAGCAGAAAGGTGCATCTGATACACTGTTGGACGACAAACTGCGCAAACTGGATAAGCGGCTTGATGCGCTGAGCCTGAAAGCGGCGCGTCCAGCAGAAGGGACTGGCGAGCCGGACATGCGCGAGCATAATGAGGCTTGGGGACGCTATTTGCGCTCTGGCGATGAGAGCGGGCTGGCCCGTCTGGATACAAAAGCCCTATCGGCTGGGACCGATGATCAGGGCGGCTATGTGGCGCCGCCAGAGCTGGATCGATTGATCGAAGCGCGGCTGATGCAGACCTCTGCGATGCGCCAGATTGCGACCGTGCGGCAAACCTCGGCCGGTATTTATCGCAAGCCTGTCTCTCTCGGTGTGGGGGCGCAATGGGCGGGCGAAACTGACGCGCGCGCGGAGACGTCTACGGCTGGGCTTAGTTTGTTAGAATTTCCGGCAGGTGAGCTGTATGCCATGCCCGCAGCGACACAGACTTTACTCGAAGATGCGTATGCGGACGTTGATGAATGGCTGGCCGATGAAGTTGAGGCAGCTTTCAGCGTTCAGGAAAGCGCAGCCTTTGTGAGCGGTGATGGGGTCGGCAAGCCGAAGGGCTTTC